>CAZLYS010000527.1:0-4271 GCA_964563415.1 uncultured Halomicronema sp. | reverse complement strand
GAAAAGCATTTAGTTACTCTTTGAAGCCAAGACGGTGAGATTTTTCATTTTGGAATTGGTAGTGAAAGATACCGTAAAAAACAAACTAACGGAGTCATCTTTCTCCTGTGGCTTGTGTATGTTGAGTATGTCGTTACAAGTGAGTTCCCATAATGAAAATCGTTAAGCAATTTGCACTTTCAACTGCTGTGATCGCTTCAGGTTTCATGGCTTCTGAGGCTCAAGCATTCACCTTCACACAAACAAATGCACAGAACTTACAGGAGCAGAATCAAGAACTATTCGACTTTTTCAAATCTCATGTCAACAAAGAAAGAGCGGCTTTAAGTGCCACTGATCTGCAACCTTTGGATGCTAACAACCTATTGTTTGATACGAGTGAGACGGTCGAAGTTTATTTCATCCATGAAGGGGCTGGTTACAAGAATCAGGTACTGTTTACCGCAGACGATCAAGCACCGGCTATGCTCATCGAAAATGCCTCGCTTCAAGGTTCAGGTGGCAACCTGAAAGCAGGTGATGGATTTATTTTGAGTGACTTTGAAGGATTATCTGACTTTGCGCAATTTGAGTTTTTGATTGCTTCTAACGGCTACGGCAAGGCGAATCCTACTCTGCTTTACACTGACGCTAGTAAAAACTCAGATGGTTTGGAGCACGTAACGGCTTTTGGATACACCGATGAAGCAACGGGCGACTATTACACCTTCATCGGCTTTGAAGATATCGTGGGTGGCGGTGACCTGGACTACAACGATGTCGTCTTAGTCGCTAAGGGTTTCACCAATCCGGATGCCCCGGTAGATGTACCCGAACCTATTTCTAGCTTGGCAGTCTTGGCAGTTGGTGCCGTAGCTGCAGGTGGCGCGTTGAAGAAGAAGCTGGCATAACGCCTCATTAGGTTAAAGTCTGTAACGGCGAAGCCCCTCTGATTGATCAATCAGAGGGGCTTCGCCGATGGGAGGAGATCCCTGAGCGTAGGCAGTTGACGATCGCTCGCAATGTTCATGCCCTGATCCAAACGGCCCCAATTGTAAGGATGTCCGCTAGGATAATTGCCGATATGAGATGTGTTTCCCATGCTGCATCAAGCACTCTTAGCGCTCAGCCTACTCTCATTACTCGGTGACCAATCCACCATGGCAACGGCTTTACAACCAATGCCCTGGCCAGCGATGGAGACGATCGCCGGTTGGGAGTCGCCATGGGTCTTACAGATGAATGCTCCAGACCCACAGGCCAGAGAAATCGTTCGGAACTATTTGACGAATTTGGCGGATTTGGGATTTGCCGTCGAAGAGCAAGGGCTTTGGGTGCAAACTGGCAGTACCGCGATCGCGGTTCATCAGCCTTATCGTCCGTCATCAGCAGCGTCGCTCACAAAAATGGCTACGACCTTGGCTGCTTTGGAAACGTGGCCCATTAACCATCGTTTTGAAACGCAAATTGGTCATACCGGCACGATTGAAGATGGAGTGATCAATGGCGATCTGGTAGTGAAGTGGGCTGGTGATCCTTACTTTGTGTGGGAAGAGGCGATCGCCTTAGCCAACACCCTCAACCAGCAAGGCATTCAACAAGTGACGGGCAATCTGGTCATTTTGGGCGAGTTTGCCATGAATTTTGAGCCCGATTCTTACCGCTCTGGTGAGCTTTTTATGCAGGCAATGGATGTCAATCGCTGGTCGGATGAGGTGTACTACGTCCACAGCACAATGCTGCCCGATACCCCAACGCCGTCATTGGCGATCGCGGGTGAAATCATCGTTCAACCGTTAGCCACCAATCCCTTACAGCCTAAATGGTTGGTACGCCATCAATCTTTGCCTCTGGTGCCGCTGCTCAAGGCGATGAATATTTATAGCAATAACGAAATGGCCGAGCAGTTTGCCCGCGCTGTGGGTGGGGCCAATACGGTAGCAGCCAAGGCAGCCGAAAAGACTGGGGTCCCGACAGCCGAAATTCGGCTAATCAATGGGTCTGGCTTAGGGGTCGACAATCGCCTTTCTCCACGGGCGGTAGTGGCGATTCTCTTGGATATTCAGCGGCAGTTGCGCCCCCACAACCTTTCCGTTTCAGATGTCATGCCCGTCTTTGGACAAGACGAAGGGACTCTGATTTTTCGGGAATTGCCTAACCAAGCAGCGTTAAAAACTGGCACCCTCAATACGGTCAGTTCTTTAGCAGGATACTTTCCCACCCGCGATCGCGGGCCAGTTTGGTTTTCCATTCAAAACTGGGGCGGCGACCTCGAACGCTTGCGAGCTCAACAAGATGCTTTGCTCCTAGCGCTGCAGCAACATTGGGGAGACGCCCCGCCACCAGAGACCTTTACCCCCAAGGTCTTCATGGACCAAGCGCCCTATGTATTGGGTGATCCGGGTCGTAATTTGGTGATCGCTGCAGCAGGCTCGGCGAGCAAGCCTTAGCATCTAATGACCGCCAACCGCCTCTATCATCCAAATCGCCTTGGCAGGATTGAGCCGCTTAAATGAGCTGCTTCACAGACAATTCCTAACATCTTTGGGTTACGACCCTTACTTTTAGCGTAGAGTCAAGAATGTTGAAAAGCAGCAACAGACGATAAAGGAAAAAGGGCGTGTATTTTCAATCAGTGATCACGACTTTGCATGAGTTTTGGAGCAATCAGGGATGTCTGATTGTGCAGCCCTACGATACCGAAAAAGGGGCAGGCACCAAGAGTCCTCACACGTTTTTGCGAGCGATCGGGCCAGAGCCTTGGTCGGTAGCCTATGCTGAGCCTTGTCGTCGTCCTGCCGATGGCCGCTATGGCGAAAATCCCAACCGCTATCAGCACTACTACCAATATCAAGTACTGATCAAGCCCTCGCCGCCTAACATTCAAGATGTCTATCTGGATTCACTGCGGGCATTAGGTATTAAGCCGGAAGATCACGATATTCGGTTTGTGGAAGATAACTGGGAAGATGCCGCTGTTGGTGCCTGGGGCGTAGGCTGGGAAGTCTGGCTTGACGGTATGGAAATCACGCAGTTCACTTACTTCCAGCAGTGTGGGGGGCTGGACTGCCGACCCGTATCGATTGAGCTAACCTACGGGCTAGAGCGTCTGACCATGTATCTGCAGGAGGTGGATGCGATCGCTAAAATTCAGTGGAACGACACCCTGACCTACGGCGATGTACACATACAGGGCGAAATCGAGCACTCCAAGTACAACTTTGATGAATCCAACGCCGAGCTCCTGTTCACGCTGTTTAACCTGTATCAACAAGAAGCCGAACAGTTGATGGATAAAGGACTCGTCTTGCCAAGCTACGACTACGTGTTGAAGTGCTCTCATACCTTTAATTTGTTGGATGCTCGGGGCGTCATTTCAGTCACCGAGCGGACTCGCTATATTCGTCAGGTGCGGGGACTCGCTCGCAAGGTCGCTCAGCTGTACTACGACCAGCGGGAAGCCTTGGGCTTTCCCCTGCTCAAAGCAGCTCCGGAAAAGGCAGCCTAATTACAGTGGATGTGACATGTCTTAACATGTCACATCGATATGTCGCTGTTAGGAGATGTATCGTGGCTGATCAACTCACTGCTTGGCTAAAGCCGATCGCGGAATGGTTTGCGAGCTTCAACATGCCAGAACCCATCGTTCACTGGGGGCATCTCCTGATGATGGGCATTGTGATTTTTGTTTTGAGGACTTATGCTGCGTGGGCTGGCTGGCAAGGTCGCACCACTGAGCAAGCGCCGACTCGCGCTAAAGTGCTGGCCAACCACAAGAAGCGAGCGCCGCTGATGTTTCTGTTCATCGCGTTGGGGTATACCGGTGGCATCTTGTCTCTGGTGATGCAGGGGCAGCCGATTCTCCAAAGGTAATTGCTCAACCAAGTTGACTCGAGCGATAAGCTAGCGGAGGATGCGAGGCTTTGGCCATGACAGACTTGCCCTCACTCGATGGACTCAGCCACGCGGAGAAAGACGCCCTGATTCGAGGGCTGTGGCAAGAGCAGCAACGGCTTCGGGCAGAGGTTGAAAAGCTGAAGCAAAAGCGCGTCAAGAAAACCGCCCGCAATTCGAGTTTGCCGCCCTCTAAAGGATTTAAGCCGAATCAGTCCCGTGGTGAAACCACCACGACCAGCATGAAGCATCGCCACAGTGGTCGTTCCTTGAGCGCTTATCCTCAGCAAGTAGTGGTGGCCCAAGCCAGGACGTGTCCGCATTGCGTAGCGAGTGTGACCATGACTAGTACTCTGTCAATAAAGTATTGAGGGATAGAGACGCTTGAGCTTAATCCG
>CAZLYS010000526.1:0-4277 GCA_964563415.1 uncultured Halomicronema sp. | reverse complement strand
CTTTATTCTTTTCCTGCAAGGTTGGTGGCTTCCAGTGGTTCCTTCAGTTTTTGCCTTAGCAGGTGCAGGTGGTCTGAGCGCGATCTCACTCCAGTCAAAGTCCCTCCGCAAATTGCTTTGAGGAAAGTTTATGTATCTCCCCATTAGATCCTTAGGAACCCTGATCCTGGGTGCGATACCACTGGTTGGGCCGATGCCAGTTCATGGCAAGCATCTGCCATTGCACGAGTCGCTAGAACCAGCAGATCAATCGTTGTCTAGGCCATTCAATTCTGAGCTATTCAATAAATCTCTCTCTCCCCTTCCGAATGATCGTTACCCACCAACGACGCCACCACCTACAGGCGGGGGTGGTCGTGATATCTGTCCATCGGAAGATGAGAGCCCGAGCCCTCTAATGCCATTGGCTCCAGAAGTTTATGCCTATGGAGGACTTACCCTAGCTGAACAACCAACTCTCTGGCTCTACCTACCTTTTGATGTCACACCTGAGATGGCGATCGAGCTGTCGATTGAGCCTTCAGAAAATGACTCTCTCGATAGCCTCACGGGAACTTTTACGGCTCCAGATCTGCAGCAAGGATTTGTGGGCATCCCCCTATCGTCAACGCAGTTCTCGCTCCCCTTGGATGAATCCTTTTTATGGACGTTGCGACTCTACTGCGGCGGTATTGATGAGACTGACGGATTAGACTACCTGTTTGCTAAAGCCTGGATCACTCGGGTAGATGAGACAGATGTCTCTATACCGATTCTAGAAAATGTTACCGACGAAGCTCTGAGCGCAGCCTATCGAGACAATAGCTTATGGTACGACGCGCTTAGCGTATTAGGCGAATCCCTAGCAACTGGTGACGCCACTCCTGGGAGTAGTGCCGCTTGGGAAGGGCTGTTGGAAGATGGGGGCTTTGAGTCCTTAACGGAGGAGTCCCCCGTGCAACTTCTCGTGTTACCTACTGAATAGTCAGTTCGCTTTGCCCTATTTCTGCTCAAGGAGCCACGCTGGCATGGATATCTTGGAGAAAGTTTCGAGGCAGGCAACGCCACAGGTGTTACTCCCATTGGCATTCAGCCTCTTGTTTGCAGAGGGCTACTCAGCTCAAAAGGCACCTGCTAATCCCATTGTCCCCACTGAAAATGGCACTGGCTCCGTCGTCACCACTGAGAGGAATCTCCACACCATTACTGGGGGCATTGTGTCCGGGGATGGCAGCAATCTCTTCCACAAGTTTCAGCAGTTCAATCTGCCGACTAACAACATTGCAGACTTTATCAGCACGCCAGAAATCAACAATATTCTTACCCTCACCAATGGAGGAAATGTTTCAGTACTAGATGGCCTGCTCCAAGTCACAGGAGGAAATGCAAATCTATTCTTTGTGAACCCAGCGGGTATTCTCATTGGTGAAAACGCTGCCTTAAATTTAAGAGGTGGCTTTACTGTCACCACTGCTGACCAAATTGGTTTTGGTAATAATCTCCTCAATCTCTTTGATGACAACAACTACGCCACGCTAGTGGGAAACCCAAGCACGTTCGGCTTCTCTGCAAATAACCCTGGCGTCATCGTCAATGAAGGGGACCTAGCACTCACAGAGAATCAGTCGCTAACCCTTTTAGGTGGAACTGTCATCAATACCGGGAGCCTCTCTACTGAAGATGGCATTATTACCCTCGCATCAGTCCCTGGAGAACATCTCGTCCGGATTAGTCAAACGGGTAGTTTGCTCAATCTCGAAATTGTTCCTACGAATGAACTCGCCATCCTTGAACCCGGAGCAGCTATCCCCTTTGACCCGCTCTCTTTGCCCGAATTGTTGACGGGAAATAGTGGCGATACTGTTTCCAGTGTGGCGGTGGATGCCGATGGCACCATTCAGCTCATTGGTTCCGACAGCTCAGTTTCAACAGGCTCTGGCACTAATTTGATATCGGGGGTGATCTCAACTTCCGGCAATGCTGGTGGCTTTATAACAGTTGTAGGCGATCGCGTCGGGCTGCGAGGAGCCGATCTCAATGCCTCCGGAATGGAGGGTGGGGGTCATATTCGTATTGGGGGTGATTACCAAGGCCAAGGAGATATTCCCAATGCTAGCCGGACTTTGATTGATGCCAACTCAACAATCTCTGCAGATGCTTTGCTAAATGGAGACGGAGGGCGAGTCATCATTTGGGCCAATGAAGCCACTAGGTTTGATGGCAGGATTAGCACCCAAGGCGGAACTCAAAGCGGCAATGGCGGTTTTGTTGAGGTTTCTGGCCTGAATTTTCTGGACTTTCAAGGCTCAGTGGATACGTCTGCAAGCAATGGTGAATTTGGTTCATTATTGCTCGATCCAACAGATATCGAGATTGTCGAGACTGGCGGCACGGCTAGTTTAGAGGATGTTCTAGCTGCTGATCTTAATCCTGGTACTAGAAGTGTGATTAACGCCGATTTAATTAATGCTGCTGTTGGAGACGTAATCTTACAAGCTACGAACGATATTATCTTCAGTGCAGATATCAACATTGCAGCGTTTGACATTGACCTAATTGCCAATGCGGGAAATGACATTGATGTCAATTCAGATATCACGACAAATGGTGGGGACGTTATCTTAAATGGCAATTTTGATGGTGTAGGAACCGGAGTTGTATCAATACAAAACAGCGAAATCAATACGCTTGGAGGAACTCTAAGTGCATCTGGTCAAGGAGGTATTGGACCTCTTGGAAATGATGGCATCGAAATTAGCGATGGCAGCACTATTGATACGAGGAATGGAAATATTGAACTTACAGGAAGGGGGCAGGTAGGCAATGATATTGGAAATAACATTGGAGTCTTTATCAACGAGAGCATTTTAAGAACTACCTCTGGGAATATCGCAATCGCAGGTCAAGGAGGTGCCAGTAATCAAACAGCTAATAGTGGAGTTCTTACCAATGACTCAATACTAAGAACTGAAACAGGCTCAATAAATATAATCGGAACTGCTGGTAATGGAAGCAGCAGTTCTATTGGGGTTGCTATTAATCCTGCTACAACAATCTCTACAAATAGTGGAATCATTAATCTCACAGGTGTCGGAGATCGGACTTCTACAGGCAGTCAAGGATCTGGAGCAGGCATAATTAATGATGGCATTAATGTTCGGGAAACTAGTCGTATTGAAGCATTAGCTGGGGGCGAGATTCGCCTAAACGGTACTGGAGGAGACGTACAGGATCAATTTTCAGATGATAATAACGCCAACACTCGCGGTATTCGCTTAGGTGATGATAGTGAAATATTTGCTAATAATGGCAATATATTCCTGACAGGGCGCTCCCAGTCTAATAACAATAATGTTCAAGGACTCACGATTGCAGGGCTTGTCCAAACTACTGGTTCTGGAAATATCCTTCTAGATGGGCAAGGCGGAACAGGTGAGGCGGGCAATAATGGAGTTCGGGTTGTAGGAGATGCACTGATAACTGCTGAGGATGGCAACATTCAAGTAAATGCAATTAGTGGAAATAGCGTCACCAATAATCCCTCAGGATTCAGATTTGAATCAGGAACGATTCAGACGACTGGATCGGGCAACATTGCGATTAATTCTGAAGCTTCATCACAGATTTCATTCGACAGGATTTTTAGGCTTGATGGCAATTTTTTCACACAAAATCCAGTTCAGTTATCAAGTTCTCAAGATCTCATATTGTCTGACTTGACTTTGAGTTATCCCTTGTCGCTTCAAAGTACTGCAGGGAGTGTCCAAATTGGATCGTTAGATACACAGGGTTTCAGCTTTATTTCTAGTGCTTCAAATTCATTGTCGATTGGTAATATTTCCTCTCAAGGCATACCTAATTCAGGAGACGTTTCCCTGATTGCTGAGAACAATATCCTGCTTGATTCAATACAGGCCCAGTCTGATGCTGGAAACGGTGGCAACGTTCTAGTGCGCAGTAATGCAGGCAGCGTTAACGTCAACGGCCAGATTTCTACCTTCAGTACAAGCGCTGTTGGAAATGGAGGCTCAGTTAGGGTTGAAGCACTCACAGAAATTCAAACCGGTTTCATCGACACCAGCAGCTTAAATGGCAATGCTGGCGATGTATTTCTCGATCCAATTGGCGACATTGAGGTCGCGGGCATCAATGCAACAGCACCTAATGGCACTGGCGGAACAGTTGATATTACAGCCGGGCAATTCTTTAGAGCCACTGAAAGCTTTATCGATTTCAATGGTACCGATGCCAGCATCTCCACCGCTGGTGCTTCTAACGGCTCGATTACGATTCGTCAT
>CAZLYS010000525.1:3738-4277 GCA_964563415.1 uncultured Halomicronema sp. | reverse complement strand
CATTGTTCTTTGCCTGCTCAAACAAGTCACGCACCCGAGAAGCACCGACACCGACAAACATTTCCACAAACTCGGAACCAGAGATGGAGAAGAAAGGCACACCCGCTTCACCAGCAACTGCCTTTGCAAGCAGAGTTTTACCGGTTCCGGGAGGGCCAACTAGCAGCACACCTTTGGGAATCTTGGCACCGACTGCCGTGAAGCGATCAGCATTCTTCAGGAAGTCAACAACCTCAGTCAACTCCAGTTTGGCCTGCTCAATGCCGGCAACATCCCCAAAGGTCACCTGAGTTTGAGGTTCCATTTGAACCCGAGCTTTAGACTTGCCAAAGTTCATGGCTTGGTTGCCTGGCCCACTCTGAGCCCGGCGCAAGACAAAGAACAGGACGACTAACAGCAGTACCGGAATCAGCAAAGTGCTAAAGAGTCGAACCAAAACGCTGTCGTCGTTCTGGGGAAAGACAGCGATATCGACGTCGTTAGCTTCTAGGGTGCTAATCAGCTCAGGGTCATTCGGCAAATTCACCGTGACTTGACCA
>CAZLYS010000525.1:0-3728 GCA_964563415.1 uncultured Halomicronema sp. | reverse complement strand
TCAGTGAATCGGGCTTGGCTGCGATCAGCACTGATGCTAACGCGCTCAATCTGGTTATTCTCGACTGCATCCAAAAACTGGCTATAGCGCCAAGTCTGGGATTCTTGACCGGGGTTATCAAAGATTGCAGTTGCCAGGGCAATAACGACTACGACCAGTAGCGCATATAGCCCTGCGTTTCTCCACCGTTTGTTCACGGGGTCATGCCTCCAAACACTTCAGAAAGTTGCTTCTTCTAATTGAGAGTCTGGCTTTACTGGGCTCTCAGTCAGCTCGATATAAACCAGTAATCTTAATTAATTGATTCGATTATTAACTTATGTTAACGCATCTTCAGATTTCAGGCGCTACAACCTGCCACGCTTGCGTAAGCTGCTGTATTTTGCCCTGATCAGGATTGTAGTTCACAGACGCAGTGACTTGCAGCACGGTGTGAATGGGAATCACTCCCATGACGCTATTGGTATAAGCCAGGTACGACAACCGAGTGACCTGATCGACATCCCAGGGGGTTATGTGGAGAGTTTGGTGATTTTCCTGTAGCCCCTGAATGACGCGCGATCGCATGACCCCGGGCAAAATTCCGTCAGCCAAAGGAGGTGTATACCATTGCCCCTCAGCCCAACCCCATAAGTTGCCCGTACTGGTTTCTAGCCAATGCCCTTGCTCATTAACCAAGATGGCCTCTTGAGCTTGGTGACGTTTAGCTGTTTGTAGAGATAACCAGCAGCTCAAATAATTGCCGGTTTTATGGCCCGGTAATGATCGGTGATAGTCCTCACTCTCTGCCACCCAGGCAGTCACCCCTGCTGTTTGCAGGGTGGCTAAGTCCGGCGGGAGCGATCGCCCCACAATTAACTCCCGCCCGTCGGGGAATATCGTTACTCGCAGCACGGGATATTGTTGCACCAGCTGGTCTGCACCATATCGAACACGTTCCCAGTGGGGCTCTAACCAGTGAAAAGCCTGCAGCGATCGCGCGGTGCGCTGGAGATGTGCTGCCCAGGCTGTCCAAGGATGATCGAGATTTTGCTCATACACTCGCAGCGTTGTGAATACCGTGGCACCAAAAAGCAGGCCTGGATCTTGAGGAGGCAGTGCTAACACATCACTGATGATGAGCTGCCCGTTGTACCAATACCGATTAGGTGAAGCCATAGAGCCTATTGTGCAAAGTCTAAGTGTTGAATTTAGGGCTTCAGGAGGCGTTACGAAGACACATTCTCATTCAAACGTCGAGCGATTACCTCATTCATCAAAATTGTGAGGCAACATCTAACTCAATTTAGAGATTAGAGACCTAGTTACCAACAAGCGGTGTATCTGCCCATTAAGATGACAGAACGGTAAAAGCCTCGCCACTTTGCTTTGGTTAATCTAGTTAGGTTGCAGAGCAACCGCTGGCGACACTGACATATTTAGGCAAGGGGGGCTCCATGCTACCGGACAGTCTCAAGTCGGCAAACGGTCTGCTGCTCGACCTCAACGGTGTCTTTTACGTTGGCAATCGGGCCTTGCCAGGTGCCCAAGAAGCGATCGCTGCACTACAAAAAAGCGGCTTGCTCTATCGCTATGTCACCAACAATACGACGCAGTCGACCCAGTCGATGAGCCAAAGCTTAGAAGCCATGGGCTTGGCGATCGCGCCCTCAGAAATTATCACGGCGGCTTCGGCCGCGGTCATGCATTTGCGACACATGGACAATCCGAAGATTTGTCCCTTAGTTGCTGAGGATGCCAAGCAGGATTTTGCTGAATTCACCTGGTCAGACACCGATGCTGATGTCATTGTGGTGGGTGATATTGGCGATCACTGGAACTATCGACTAATGAATCGCGCCTTTCGCCTCATGATGAAGGGAGCTCAACTCATTGCACTGCACCGAGGCAAATACTGGCAGTGGGAAGCCGGACTGCAGTTGGATATCGGTGCGTTTGTCGCCGGATTAGAATATGCGACCGATCAAACGGCGATCGTCGCAGGCAAGCCGAGTCCGTTTTTCTATCAGATGGCACTGGAGCAGCTAGGTATGTCTGCAGAGGATGTGGTGATGATCGGGGATGACTTGGAAGCCGATGTCAAAGGGGCACAGGACGCTGGCATGAAGGGGGTAGTGGTCACAACGGGCAAATATCGACCTCATTTAGCTGCCAAAATGGACGTGACACCAGATGGTGAATTAGCCGCGATTGGAGCAATCTCAGATTGGCTGACATGAAGTGGAAGTTGGCATTCCAAACTATCCTGCTATAGCTACATCACCATTGGAATTTATGCTTTGGGGATGGCACTGCTAGCACCGTAGACAATCGACTTGTAATAGACCCATGCTCCCGATTGGCGAATAGTCGACTCAACCAATTGGTTCAGTTCATGTCGCTCTTCCAAACTATGAATTTTTGAAGCTACTAATCCCATAAGATTAAGAGCCGTTTCTTTTTTCCCATGATCATATGTTCGGGTCGCTAGACGTATCGTTTCAGCAAGTTTGGTAATCTTTGGAGAAGGCATTTGGCAAACATCCATGAATTATCAGGTATCTTCCGGTTGTCTTTTGGGCTAAACTCCAGGGTGTTGACGCCAACACCAGCAGCAAGCATCAGAGACTTGACCCACAATTGACATTAGGGAAACTGAAGTTAGTCAAAACCAGTATTCCAACCTTAAATTTGGGAATTGGCTCATGGCTTCCGTTAACTTGCTGAATCAGTTCTGCTGAAAGCTTGGCCAGGGATTGCGCTTGCATAAAATACTCAGAGAGCTGAATGCTTGAGAAACGTTAATCTACAAAGCAGGCGGAGATCGCCCTTGTTGCCAATAGTTTCAGCAGCTACCACACTTATTTGGCTATCGCCGTGACGATTAACGCTCATACAAGCAGGCTAGGTAGCAGTCAACCAGGCAAGGACTAGCAACCCCCTCAGGTGAATCTTCTAAAATGGAAAATAGGCATCGATAACACGCACATGCGATCACTCACCTGTGAGGGTAATCCGATGAAAAGATTTGTCTTGGTTGGATTTCTGGCAACTCTATTGGTTTCGGTCCTAGCAATTGAGGGAACTGCCGATAATTCTGAATCGACTTCAACGTTTGCGTCTGATCCGGTTGTGGTGAACCTGGCATTGCGCGATCGCACTGTGGTCGTGACCGCCGCTCAAGTCGGGCGACAATACTCCGTGCTGGGAACATCGGGTGAAATACTGCACGCCGACTTGTCCGAAGATCAGTTTGCGGAACGGTATCCTGAACTCGCAGAACTCTTGCAACCAGCGATCGCCGATGCCGATTCAGAGTTGATGATGCGGGCACCTGTAGTCAAATAAATTCACCGATTTACTTTCCCGAAAATTCTTGAGCTGACAGGCATCGAGAGCAAATTGTTGTGTTTGGCTCAACAACTGGAGGCTGTTCTTGCAAAGCATGCTGCTGCTGAGGTTACCCGCAGGTTATGGCCGCGCTTTCTTGCGGTATGAAACCCCAAGAGCAAGTCGTTCCGTCTAGGCCTGAAAATCAGTCCTAACATTAGCGCATGAGACTGTAAGCGCGACCGCGAACATTTTATGGACTGGGGTTGCTATGGTTTCTGATTCATCCCATGGTAGAAGCGCTAATCTGGTAAGCACATCGCGTTGGCAAAGCCTCTCTGGAAGAGAATCGCCCTCTCCCCAAAGAGCGGTTCGTAGTTTGGGGTGTCAACTACGATCACGACGGTCCAGGCCGCTTG
>CAZLYS010000524.1:0-4281 GCA_964563415.1 uncultured Halomicronema sp. | reverse complement strand
GCAACGCGACTTTTATGACCTGGTAGATATCGATAGTTTTGGCGGGGGCGCACCTTATCTCTCTACGGGACTCTGGGCCACCAAACTCGGGGGGCTGCTTTACGTCACCAGCACGGATACCCGCACCACTGGGGGGCATAATCCTGAACAGAGTGTGCAACTTTATGGAGCGTATGCCCGACCCCATCCTGCAAGTCATGAGCAAGGGGCGAGGCTGCTGATCGGGAGTGCGATGCAACAGGCGGCGGCCCGAGGCTTGGCGGCTCAACCTGTCTTTGCCTACTACAACGGCCAGGTGCATCGGGTCATGCTGCGCGTGACGTCAAGCACGCCTTGGCCTGCCGAGCAGTATGGATTTTTGGGTTACTGCCACCATTGCGGCCACTACCAAACTTTGTCTTGGCGACAATTGGGACAAGCGCTCTGTGAGCATGGTAAGCGTGCCGCAGACCCTGCGTCTCAACCTATGGTCATCAGCGGGCCGATGTGGTTAGGCCACTTACACGATCGCCCTTTTCTGAATCAGATGAGAGCTTTAGCTCAGACTTGGAACTGGCATCCGCAAGTCGATCTGCTAACCCTCATGGATAGCGAGGCGACTCTGCCGCCCTACTATTTCACCCTGCCGGAAATTGGCCGTCGGGGTCGCATGGACATTCCTAAGCGAGAGGACTTGATGACAAGGTTGCGCGATCGCGGCTTTCAGGTCAGCCACACCCATTTCGATGCTCAAGCAATTAAGACGGATGCGGCGATCGCCGATTGTATTGCTGCAGCTCGCCACTGCCATGTATCCTCACGGCCCTAAGGGAGTGCTCATTCTCATTGTTCAGTGAGCCTACGGAACGGTTGTGGTTCATTGGAGTGGGCTTGAAATCCGCTAAAACCCTAGCTGGAAAGGCTTTTCAAGCACGAGATTAGCAACGGTTCATGGTACAAGTTCGCGGCTTGGATACCCTTCAATTCACTTGCTCTACTCTTTATATTTTTTGCCCGTGAATTTACGGGAAATTAACCTATTGCGTCTTGGGTAAGGCTAATCTTGATTCATATACGAAACCAATATATTTACTTACCCCCCACCGCAAGGATGGGGGGTAACTTATTTTTGCCCCTAACGTATGGGATCGAGTTGATGTAGCCGCCCCAATATCTGTCAGTCTCTTTCCGGTAATCGCTTGGTTTCCTCGGCATACTCAAGACAACTCTCCGCGATCGCAGTTGGTGGGGAAGGTCGACTAGTCGCTGGGAAACAACATGCTCAACTCACTGCAGCGCTATCTGCGCCGTTTCTTTCGCAAAAGCAATCAGGTCAACAACGAGCCGATCAATAAGGTCAGCTTGATCATCATCATTTTGGTTGACTTGTTTATTCTGTCGAATGTGTTTTGGGGACTCCATGATGTAGGTAATTGGCCCATTAGTCCTCAACAGCAACATCCCTGCTACAGCGAGTGGTCTAATTATCGTCAGCAAACTGACGATGACAAAGCATTTGAGTTTTTGCAAAGCGCATTGATGCGATCGCAAGTTGACCTTACTCTCCAAGAAAATTATCAGCAAATCACCCGCGACCACCTCGGCCAGGTTGCTGAACTTTGTACCGAATACGCTATCCGCTATGACCAGGTAGATACACCCGCCAATCAACAGCGGCTGACGGATATTAATCAGCGTCAAAGTGCGATCGCAAATCTTGAAGTCGCTAATCAACAAATCCGTGATCAATACGATTCCACCCTATTGGAATCGTTGGCCGGACAACCCGAAGAACTTTCCATCAACGCGGTTGACGCGGCTGCAGCGAAGCGTGAGCTGGATAGAAACACCGCTGAAATTGCCACCTTGGAGGCCGAGATCGATACCCTATCGTCCGAGTTTGTTGTCGATCCGAACAGTCAACCCATCCTCGATTTGCTGATGGATGACGCGCAGTTTGCGCAGCTAGAGCAGCAATATGAGCGAGCGACTTTTTGGCATCCCACCATCGAAATTTTCTTTCAGGGGCTGTTTCTCATCCCACTGCTGGCGATCGCTTGGGCCATACATCAGTTAGCACAGCGGCGCGGCTATGGTCTGGTCGCCCTCTTGATCTGGCATCTGTTGGTGATTTTCACCGTGCCCCTGATTGTGAAGTTCTTCCAGATTTTGCAGGTAGGGGCAATCTTCACCGTCCTGACAGAGATCGCGCTCGTACTACTGGGCGGGCTGCAGTTTTTGGTCAGCTACCTTTATATATTTTTGATTCCGCTGCTGGGCTTTGGCCTGATCAAGTTCTGTCAAAAGGTGGTTTTTAATCCCAAGGTGCAGGCCGCTGGACGAGTGCAAAAAGGTCGCTGCATTCGCTGCGCCAAAAAGCTACATCGCCATGAGGCTCACTGTCCCCACTGCGGTTACGGACAGTTGCGGGAGTGTCCTGTCTGCCATGAGTCTACCTATCGACTGTTGCCCCACTGTCGCGCTTGTGGCGCTAAGGTGTCGTGAGTAAGGTGACGGGTTTGGGGATTGATGTATAAGGTGGTGGGTACTGGGGATCGGGTATTGGATTTCGGGAGCTGGGTACCAGGAGTTGGGGGAATGGGTTGAAGAGCCAGGCAGAGAAAGTGAGATGGATTGAAACCTTTGTATAAGAAGGCTTTGAGCAGGAGAGAAGGTGACTTTACGCCAGGTTGGCGACTGGTCAAGCGGTAGAATACGGGCGGTATTTAGAGCCGCTTGATCGGGAGGCTTCACAGCTCAGAGCGGTACAGCAACCGTTGAGGTAAGGATGATGGGGCGTCAGTTTGATTGGTTTAAGGGACTGGCATTGGCGATCGCCGCCTTGATATTGACGGTGGCCTGTCAACAACCCATATCGGAATCGCCCACCCCGGCTCCGGAGGCTGCGGCAGCGACCACCCCCATCGTCTTGAATGGTACGGGGGCCAGCTTTCCGCTCTTCATTTACGAGCGCATCTTTACGGAGTATCGCCAACAGGTCGATCCCAACTTGCAGGTCAACTATCAGCCAACCGGCAGCGCTGCAGGCATTCAGCAACTGGTGTCGCAAACGGTGGACTTTGGCGCTAGCGATGTCGCGATGACAAACGAGGAGATGGCCCAGGTAGAAGCAGGCGTGGTGCTCGTGCCGATGACGGCGGGCATGGTGGTGATTGCCTATAACTTACCAGGCGTTGATATTGGCCTAAACCTAACTCGCCAAGCCCTGGCTGGAATCTTTTTAGGCGAGATTACCGAGTGGTCAGATCCTCAAATCGCAGACGCCAACCCCGATGTGGCATTGCCTAATCTACCCATTACGCTGGTTCACCGCTCTGATGGCAGCGGCACGACGGCGACCCTGACTGCACATCTCAGTGCCATCAGTCCAGAGTGGCAATCGCAGGTCGGTACGGGACTCAATGTGCAGTGGCCCGCTGGGGTCGGGATTAAAGCAAATGCGGGGGTGAGTGCCCAAATCCAGCAGGCTGAGGGCGCGATCGGCTATGTAGAATACAGCTACGCCCAAAGGCTGGGCATGACTGTTGCGGCCTTAGAAAATCAGGCGGGCACGTTTGTTGAACCGAGTCCGGCCACGGGGGCGACCGCGCTAGCCGCCGTGACCCTGCCGGAAAATCTCAAAGCTTTTATTGCTGATCCGGCTGGGGCAGAGGCGTATCCGATCGTCACCTATAGCTGGATTTTGGCTTACGGGCAGTATGCTGATGCCGACAAAGGGAATGCCCTTAAACAAGTTTTGACCTGGGGGCTGTCGGAAGGTCAACAGTTTAGTAAAGAACTGGGCTACATCCCTTTGCCTGAGTCAGTGGTGGAGCAGGCAGTCGCCGCTGTCGAAGGCATCCAAGCTGGCTAATGGAACCCCAACATCAGCAGGCTCAACGCATGGCGATGGTGATTTGATTTTGCACTAAGAAATCTTGGATGCGGTCCAATTGCTGAATGGTGGTTTCTAAGTTGGCAAGGAATTTGCCGTGGGCTACCTGATTGAGAAAGACAAAGAGCTGGTCATAATAGTCGCGAAATAGCTCATCTTCATAGAGCTTGTAAATGAACTCTGACATCGTCATGGGGCGATCGTCCGCATCGGCAATGAGCAACTCACCAATGCCGTTGACGTAGTGAAACCAAAGAATGCTGCCATCACTCGACAGAATATTCTTGAAGTCTTCGATGAGTTCAAAAAACTGTTTGGTCAGGGACGATCGCCCAAATTTCAGAAACACGACATCCCTTTCATACAGTTGAATCACTGTTTGATTAAGTTATTTGAATTTCTATTTG
>CAZLYS010000523.1:0-4283 GCA_964563415.1 uncultured Halomicronema sp. | reverse complement strand
AGGCTTTAGCGAAGGCGCTGTAGCCTGCAAACTTGTTAGGCTGCTGCGCCAGCACCCGACGACGGGCCGCTTGCTCTTTAGGGTTGTTGGCTACCGCTCCCAGCAGTTCCGGCGATGGGTAGTGGGAGCACGGTGTTAACCGGGAGTCGGCATCCACCAGCCAGTGGGAACACAAGCGACCGGGGGTAATACGAAAGGATTCATCGGTGTTGGGCCTGAGCACCTCGGGGTCATAGCCAAACAGCCGCTGGTAGGACGGCAACGCATTGGGCTGAATCGCCCCGATAAAGCGGGTATTGAGGTTTTGCAGAATCTGGGAACCGGCCACAGACTGGGCGATCGTGTCGGGGTCTTGACCAATAATCAGCGGACGAATGCCGGATTTCGCCCCGTTGGCACAGACCTGACCAATGATCTGAGCAATGCCGTTGTATTTGAACAGAATCGGACTTTCATCAATCGCCAGCAACGAATCCGAGACTTCCAGGGCGCGCCGAAACGCCATGGACTGAGCCGACAGGGCCAGCACCGCCGCTTCGATGTTGTCGCCCACATTCCGCAGGGCGAAGACGGTCAACCGCGCATCGGTGCGAATGGTAGACGGTTGGGAAATAGCGCGACCCACGCGGCTCGATAGCCAGCCCCGCAGCTCTAGCAGGATGGTGGCGACGGCTTCATTTAGCAGAGCAGACTCCACCTCTAAATCGAGGTGAGCCACCACCTCCACAAAGTCCACCAACGTCGGCATTTGCTGCCAAGCGACACTCCCGAAGCCGCCCTCAAAGGCCGCCTCATAACGAGCGAGCAATTCGGGTGACTCAAAGAACGCCGCTAACGCTTGCCAGAGCACCGTATGTACTCGCTTGCCCAACTGGTTATCGGTCTCCGTCCCCATCACCATTGTGTCCAGGGCTTTGATCAGAAACTCTTTATAGTCATCCAACCGTTCCTGTCGTTGAGCTTCGGGCAAGTCTCTGAGATCAGGAATCTGAAACAGGTTGTTGCTCTCCGAACCGATATCGAAATAGGCTCCCTGCTCACCGAAGAACTTCACCAAATCGGTGTAAGTGGTGGTGCCATCGGGTTTTGGGTAATCGAGAGAAATCACATTCATGCCGTTGGCGATCGCCCACACGAAGATCTCTGACGCCAGCACTGACTTGCCGCTGCGGGTCTCCCCAAAGATCAACATCCCGCGATGCTGATGGACAAAGTCAACATGGATGGGCATTTGCCCTGCTCTCGTGATCAGCTCAATGCCGTGCTGATCGATCGTTCGGCTGCAGGCCACCGGCATCAAGCCCGGTGCTTCATTGGTTAAGTAAAGCTGTTTACGGCCATCCTCCAGCAGCCAGCCCGAGACAATGGGCAAGGACCGCAGCCACAGCTGCCAAGCAATTTCGGTCTCGCGGATAAAGTCGCCTTGGTGAAAGGCATGGGTCAGTTTCTGGCAGGCTTCCGCTAAACTTTCAGGGCTGTCGCGATGAATCAGCGCCACGACGCTGACCCAAATCGGCAGTGCCCCTTCATAGATTTTTTCCTGGGCCTCGACTCCCTGCTTCAACCGCATCTGTGAGGCCACATCCACATCCCGCAGCAGGTTGGCGCGAAAGGTGGCGGTGACGCTCTGCTTCGTCAGCCGTTGGAGCGTTACCCGTGTCATCAGGCGATCTGCCGCTGCCAGCTCACAGACAAATTCACAGTCGGGAAACTGCGACAGCGCTTGCCACAAGTAGTACAGCTGATGCTCTGGGGTGGTGAAACCTGCTGGTTTCGACTCCAGCACCACTGCACCGACGAACTTCTGATTGACCTGCACCCACTGTCGGTCGGCTTGGGGATAATGGGGTTGTCCCTGCTCGCCGCGAATCAGTCGCGAAACGGTGTGTAGGGGCTCATGAATTGTCTCTGATAACTTGAGTTCGCCATCGGCGTCACTCAGTTCCAGACATTGCGGCACGGGCGGAGCCATTGAGGGATTGAACTGGCTCCAGAGATACTGCCACAACTGCTCGACACCCATCGGCGTCACTTGCAGCCCCATGCGGTCATTGAGCTGCTGCTCCCAGTGCAGATAGCCTTCGGTAAAGCCATGAGTTAGCAATTGAGTGTAGGAATGCTGCTCTTGCTGTTCTTTGAGTCCCTTAAAAGCGTCATACTGAGCGACTACCCAGGCCAGCAGCTTCTCTGTGAAATCGGCTCGCTTTTCTTCCCCGGCTTCTAACGGCGTGGTGGCAAACAGATACAACTGCTTGGGCTGGCGCTGTTGGGACTGAGTGAGTTCGCGGGTGGCCCGCTGTTGCGCCAGCAAGAGAAACTGACTCTCCAACTGACCAGCTCCCTGAATCAGGGACTCTAATGCCTGTTGCCGATCGCGATCGCCGCTAAACGAGCGCAGATGAATCCGCAGGCGATCGCCAGGGCGAAAGCCTTTCAAGCCTTCTTCCAGGCGCTTTAAGGTCTGCTCGGCTTGCCCAGCAGGCAGCAGGGTATGAATCCCTGGACTGCAAAAGCCAAACACCAGACTGTACTGCCGACGATACTTGAGCAGATACGCGCCGACATCGCGTCCCCGCAGCTGCAAGCGACAGAGGCATTCCAAATGCGATTCATCTTCAAACGGGCGAAAGGTATAGCGTTGGGTGCCTAATCGGGATTTACTCATGACACTCTCACCGATGACGCTGATAGGACACATGGCCCCGCTTCCACTGCGGGACGCGAATGAACTTGTGGGTAAATCGCCAGGTCTTCTCGCCCACGACGACCCACCAAGTGGAAACGCCCCACAAGCTAAGTAATAGGAATAGGACAAAACCCAGACTCAGTAGGACTTCAATCAGGATGTAGAAGCCGACCAGAATGGCTCCAGAGGGGGCGAGCAAATTGGCAGGAATGGGGCCGAGGGAGGGATTTTTGCCCAAGCTGGGATTGACCCGACAAAACAAGCGGGAGGGTTCATCGCTCATGGCTGTCCCCCTCAAGCGGTGCCGAAGAACAGGCGGCTCAGCCCTTCCACAATCACCACGGCAGCAATGATGATGAAGGCGTTTTGCAGCAGCGGTTGCCACTGTTCGCCGCGTTGGGCTTGATAGACTGCGAAGAACACAAAGCCTACGGCAGAGACCCAGATGACGATGCGGAGTACACCAAAGATGAACGCAATGATGCCGCTATCCAGATATTCACCAAACAAGTTTTGAGCTTGGCTTTCCACCGTCTCGAAGAGTTGCGCCATGGCGGGATTGGCATAGCTAGTAATGCCGATGAAGAGCAGCACTCCGGCCACAATGCCGAAGAGTCGCCAACCGTGCAGTTGCTTGAGCCGAGGACGACGACCCCAGCCAGCACCGCGCTCTAACCGAGACGAATTCAGACAAGACAGGCGTTGGCCTATCCATGTAGACAAAGCTTTCATAACACCTACTCCAATAAGGTTCCGAAGTAGGTAGATAACGCCCTGAACAACTACGAGGGAGAGAGTGCTTGCGCCCAGATCACAAAGTAGATGGCAAGCGACAACTCATCTCGCAGATATGTCGTACTTGAACACTTAAAGTACTACTTAGTCATACTGCATGAGTCTTTCTGAAAAGTAAAGCAGGCTTTAGATTTTGTTTGGAAAGTGCTGTCAGCAAGTGCTTGAGCGATTCGCTGCTGCTTTGCAGGATGTGTCAAAAATGATGCTGCCTAAGCAATGACCAACAAATCAGATTGAGATGAACGGAAAACCTTTGCACTTCTCTGACTTTGTAGGAGAAATGCTTGATAAAGCTGATGTAAAGTCGAGGGATTTTGAGGAGATGACTGCATAGTTTTTGTGAAGCTGTCTTCGATCGCATCTGGTGCTACTCAGTAGGAGGTTAGGATGGCATCAGTTTCCCTTATTACGACAGCTCATGGTGGATTCCCCGACTCCTCGCAGCAAACATAAATCTTCGGTGACCTCCCAAGAATCTGAGGGGGGCTGTCGTCCCACGTTTTATATGAGTGCGGAACTATTGGCGGCGATTGAAGCGCAATGTGAGGCGGAAGGAAATAAGAAGCGATCTCCCTTCCTCGCTGAGATCTTGGAATTGCTGTTGACCAGCGAGATGGGAGAGCAGTTGCGAGCAAGTGCTCAAAAGCACCGTCGGCCTCTTGTTCATGAACTCGAAGCCAACCTCGTTTTGTTTAACGAACATATCCCCACCGAACGCATTGCGGAACTGGCTGAAGCCAGTCAGCGCCACCCGGACCAGATGCTGGTGCGCTTAGTGCTTCTGGGGCTGCGGGTTTACGAG
>CAZLYS010000522.1:0-4297 GCA_964563415.1 uncultured Halomicronema sp. | reverse complement strand
TGACTGGAATATCTTGCAAGAACTGCGCCGCCTGTTGAGCATAAAAGCGGCAAACCCAGGCACATTTAGACACTTCTGCGATCGCACTTTTCAACGGCTTACCCATTTCTTGAGTGATGATGGCGCCGTAGGCTTGCTTGTTGTTTTCGAGTAAATCAGCCGCAAACTGCAGCCAAGTTGCCCGCTGATTGAAGGAAATCTGCCGATACTGTTCAAACGCCTTCTGGGCCTGGCCGATGCGCTCAGCGATCGCATCGGCATTCAGGGAGTCAAATGTCTTCAGGCGCTTACCATTGGTGGGGTTGGTAGTGGCGATCGCCATAATGACCTCCCGATACTGTCTTCAAAAACGTATATTTCTACTCTGGCAAGGGAGACCGGGGTTCCTGGCCAAATCGTATTGATTGTTCATTGATAACAGTATTTTTTGCTCACTTAGGAAGGTATAAATGCTTAACCACCCGTTCTTGGGGAGTAATTATCACTACCTTGAAAGTCGGAGTATAAACATTTGCAACCTTCCATCTTTCCAGTCCTTAAATTCGTCTTAAATAGTCGGACAGATCCAAGTCTTGCCTCTATGTTTGAAGTCAAGATACCTCCTAACTGCGTCTCCAGCCCTGTCAGGTCCTGATAGGGCTGCTTTTTGTGGGTTAATAGCTGGGCGTTACCTGTATCAATCGGAACGACTATGGCCTGAAAAACCGCAGCTTTCGCAGCCCGAAGACGGTTATGAGTTTGCTCCTTCGTGTAGAGCCTGAGGATACGTTGCCAAAAATTGGAGCAACAAGGTGCGGTGTGGTTGCCCTAATGGGCGCACCTGATTCGCCACTGACGAAAACCGCTCGCCTCGCTGAATATCCTCGACTGTCCACAATCCCAAGTCCCAACCTTCATTAAGCTGCAAGGCTTCTAGCGGCACCACTAGCGGCCCGTAAAACACGTGACGCACGATATTTTCGTGTTCCCAGCGGATGAAAGGATGCAAATGCGGCGGAACGTAGTTGATTTCTTCTTTAATCTCGCGCCAGACGCCTTCTTCCGGAGTTTCACCTGGCTCAATGTGTCCCCCAAAAAAGGCCCAATGCCCTGGATACACAATGTTGGGAATGTTGTCTCGTAATTGCAGGAGAAACTTTCCCTCACGGATGAGTAAGGCGATCGCGACTTCCACTTTGTTGGTTGTCATCACGTTTTATCCATAACCCGACTCAGACTATAAATGGAAAGTGGGAAGCGAGTCTGTCGGCGAGATCAAACCATGGGCGCGATGACCGATTAATCAGGAACTGGTGAAGAAATCGGCAGGCGCAAGCGCAGGGTGAATGAGGGCAGCTAGTCAGGCATCAATGTAGCAGAATGCGGCATACGGAGTTCGGAATTCGGAATCAAAAAGCTTACTGAATAGGTATTGCAAACGAAGGTTAGGTTAGGACATTTTTGAAGAGGTCAATATCGACCTATCGCCATGTCCGCCCCCTACAGTATTGACTTGCGAGAGAAAGCCGTTGCCGCGGTTGACCGAGGCGAGAAGAAATCCCACGTCAGCCGACTCCTCAATATCAGCCGCAATCCCCTCGACCTTTGACTGAAGCAACGAGCACAAACTGGCACGGTGGCTCCGAAAACACCCGTCAAAAAAGGCCCCCGTTCCCAAATGGATGACCTCGAAGCCTGCCAAAAGTTTGCCGCTACCCATGGTCATCTGACCACCGTCGCCAGGGTCCAACATTGGCCAGAACCGATCAGCGATGGCACCCTTGGCAAAGCGCTCAAGCACATCGGCTTCACCCGCAAAAAAAGACCTCCGGCTATCGCGAACGAGATGAACTCAAGCGCCAAGCTTTCTGAGAAACCATGGCTCAGGACTCAAGCAAAGACATTGTCTACGTAGACCAAGCTGGGGTGAAACTCCCCCTACGGCTACTGTCCTCAAGGTGAGCGCTTCTATGCTCTCCGACTCGGTCATCGGACGGAGCGCATCAGGATGGTGGCTGGCTAGTATAACCGTCAGATCGTTGCCCCGATGACGTTTTCGGGCTACTACAACACGGTGTTGAGGGCGGGTTGGGTGGAGCACAGATGCTGGTACCAGCCCTCAAGCTAGGCCAAGGTGTCGTTATGGACAACGCGAGTTTTCACAAGTCAGAACGCTTGCGAGAGTTCATTGAACAAGCCGGAGGTGAACGGCTCTTCCTACCCGGACTTGAACAAGATAGAGAAGTTTTGGGCAAGACTGAAGCCGCATCTTGGTCAGACCCCAACGCAATTTAATTCTCTATAGGATGCCGTTGATAGCGCCTTTAGAAAGCTGTCCTAACTTACTCCTCGCGCGCAATATCCCCTCATGAGATGCTGATAAACCCCAAAAAACTGCACTCAAACCCTCCCTTTTGTGCCGAAGGGGTATAGCGAAGTGCGAAGAGCTTGGAGGAGTAGGGCGGGAATCAGAAGTCAGAGATCGCTCAGGAGGCAAAGCTGCATCCTTGCCCCAAATGCTCGCTACGGAGGCGGCCATTGCCGATCAACGATCGTCCATCCTGGGCCACTTCACAGGCATCCTCAAGGATTAGTTTTAATGCCAGTTAGCACCAGATTAGTGGCCGACTCGGTTAACTTCTCGATCGCTTCTGGGGTAAACCACTCAAACTCGGGACGCACATTTCGCATATTGGGCTGAGCGTTGAAATAAAAGGTACAGATGCCCATGATGTGGTTCATCACCAGCCACGGATCGACCGGGCGAAACGTGCCGTCTTCAATCCCCCGTTCAATAATCGCGATCAATCGATTGATGGGATTATCCCAACCGGTCAGGTGAAAGTATTTGCCCTGATTCTCCATCGCCTCATGCAGCAGCACGCGACCGTAGTTAGGGTGGCTGATTTCGTGGGCAATGGCAATGCGAATGATGGTTTTGAGGGCGACTTCGGAAGGCAGTTGCTCTAGTTCCACCCCCTCAAAGACCTCGACAAAATCCTTGGCAGGTCGCTCTAGCACCGCCTTGTAGAGTTCGTCCTTACTCCCAAAGTAGTAGTAGATCATTGCCTTGGTCACTCCGGTACGGGCGGCGATCGCATCCGTTTTGGCCCCAGCAAATCCGAAGCGAGCAAACTCCTCCTCAGCCGCCGCCAAAATCTCTGCCTTCGTCGCCTCTGCGTCACGGGTTTGTCGAACTGAAGATCGCGTCTTTCCTGCCAAGGTGCTGCTTTCCTGCCCATCCACCCACTCAGGATACCGCCCTCGAAACCACACCGCCTACTACTCCCAACAGACAATCGAGAATCGGCGATCCAACAAACTAACGAGTTAGTCAGTTGTTGACACTCGAAAATCTCTGCGCTAAATTAACTAACAAGTTAGTTAACAGACTTTTGAAGCTGTTTCTGGCTTGTCTGTTTCGGCTTGACTGTCGGTTTTCGCGCCAGGTGTTGCTAAAGATCCTTGTGTCACTTCTGAGCATCTGGGCCAGCGGTCAGTGAGCTAAACAGGCCTTCTTTGCTGTTTTTTAATGACTATTCATATGACAACTCTCTTGCAGCGGCGCGATCGCGCCAGTCTGTGGGAGCGGTTTTGCAGTTGGGTTGTCAGCACCGAAAATCGCCTCTATGTGGGTTGGTTCGGCGTGCTGATGATTCCGACACTGCTGACTGCGACCACCTGTTTTGTCCTGGCCTTCATTGCCGCCCCACCGGTGGATATTGATGGCATTCGTGAGCCAGTCGCGGGCTCGCTGATGTACGGTAACAATATTATTTCGGGAGCCGTGGTGCCCTCTTCTAACGCGATTGGCCTGCACTTTTACCCCATTTGGGAAGCCGCTTCGATGGACGAATGGCTTTACAACGGGGGCCCTTACCAGCTCGTTATCTTCCACTTTTTGTTGGGGGTGTTTGCCTATATGGGGCGCGAGTGGGAGCTCAGCTACCGGCTGGGCATGCGCCCCTGGATTTGCGTTGCCTACTCGGCTCCAGTAGCCGCCGCGACGGCGGTATTTCTGGTCTATCCCCTGGGACAAGGCTCTTTCTCAGATGGCATGCCGCTGGGCATTTCTGGCACCTTCAATTTCATGTTGGTGTTTCAGGCCGAGCACAACATTCTCATGCATCCGTTCCACATGCTGGGGGTGGCTGGAGTTTTTGGCGGGGCTTTGTTCTCCGCAATGCATGGCTCTCTCGTGACCTCCACGCTGGTACGAGAAACCACCGAAAGTGAATCCCAAAACTACGGTTACAAGGTTGGTCAAGAGGAAGAGACGTACAACATCATTGCGGCCCATGGCTACCATAGCCGCCTA
>CAZLYS010000521.1:0-4299 GCA_964563415.1 uncultured Halomicronema sp. | reverse complement strand
ACCGCTAGCAATATTGGTTGGCTTATCTGACATATTTGGCAGTGATCAATCGCAACTAGAAGTTAACATCGCCCTGAGCCGTGCCAATTTGGCCAATACTCTTGGCTTCACTGTCATTCATTTGGCCGATGACCTGACCTTTATTTTCCTGAACGGTCTGCTGAATCGTGTTTTGGATACCGCTACCAGTGGCATCTTCCCCCAGAATTTCGGCGATCGCTGCCGCTAAGTCCGAGTCCTGTTCCAGGATAGTTTGTAACTCTTCCTCCAGAGCGGCTTTCCAGGTCGCGCTATTAGGCTTTTCGGCAAGCTTCTCCGTCGCAACCTTAACAGCAGCATTCGATTCTGCCTGAGGACGCAGCTTTGCCCAAATCGCCTTCGCTTTATTCCAGGTATCTTCCCCCAGTTTGGCAGCAGCACTTTCGAGGGCTGATCCACCGACCTTATCGAGTAGAAAGGGCAGACAAGGAGCAAGTAGCGCGGTAATAGTAGCTGGATCCATAACTTCACATATAAAGCTATAAGTACAGATAACATGGGTTATCCGTACATTTCCGCATACTTATATCAATTTTATTGCCCGTCAGAAAATCCGTACGCTTGAAACTCTTGCATGATATAGATGATTAACATACCTGGATCAAGGCATCTAGAAATCCCTGATCTGCTTCATAGACCTGAATTTCATACTGGCTATCGACATCGTAAAAATCGCCGAGTGCCTGCTGAACTGTCTCATCTACCTCTGCGGGTTGCACAAAGCGATCGCCCACCACAGCTTTCAACCGCTCCCAGTCGTTGTAGAAATATTCCTGTAGCAGCGGCATAATCTGCCGATACCAGGCGAAATGCAATGCCTCAACAGTTTCAATTCCCATCAGATAGCTGTGGCCGATCTGGTAGTCTCGGCCCAATAAAGCGGTAATCCGGCGATTCAACTGGTCAAGCAGCGCTCCCAAGTCAACGCCATCGACAGACTTGAGTAAAGAGGGATTGGGCATCTGCTCCACAAAGGTGAACCGTCGCCTCAAAGCAATATCTAGCAGGGAAATGGAGCGATCAGCGGTGTTCATTGTTCCGAGAATCAGCAAGTTCTCTGGCACCCCGAAGGTTTCCTTGGAGTAGGGCAGTTGAACGATAATCTCGTGTTCTTCTTCCAAACGCTTGTCGTCCTCGATGAGCGTGATTAGTTCGCCAAAAACCTTGGCGATATTTGCTCGGTTAATCTCATCAATGACTAGCAGATACTTATGGTCAGGATCATTCTGTGCCCGACGGCAAAACTCCTTGAAGATGCCGTCTTCGACTCGATAAAGCACTTGACCGTCCTCAGTCGTCACTGGCTTCAAGCCTTCCACAAACTCTTCATAAGCAAAAGACTGGTGGAAAGTCATGAACCGCATGTAATCTGAGATATCCGGCTGGGACTCCTCAGGATGCTCTAGCTCATCCAAGACGTTGGCTAGCTTCACCTCGACATATCCCTCGCCTTCTTCAGTCAGCTTCCACTCGCTTTGCTCGGTTTTCTCAAATAGAAAAGGGGGCTGACGGTTCTTGTACTTCACCGTTACTACCTCTGGAGACGTGTGAATTTGGAGCATCGCCCAAATCTGGTTGTTTAGTTTCTTCGTTTGGGTAAAGGCCCAAAAATCCTGAACGAGAGGCAATTCGGCAATTTCAGGCACTTTGAAGAAGGGCTTTTGCGATCGCTGAAGATACATCGCTAGGGCAATCACCTCATGCCAAGTCAAGGGACGAATCAAATCCCGTCGTCGCTGCTCCGGCGAAATTGGCGCACTCAATTGTTCACTCAGATAAAAGCGGGCAAAACGATTCACAGCATAGGTTTTTCCCGTTCCTGGCGGCCCATACAGAATAAGGTTTCGAGTCGTATCTGCTAGTGTTGCGAGTTCGACAATTTCTTCTGGCAGTTCTACTCGCTCGTCCTCATCATCAGGTTTAGCGGTGCGATCACCGGGTGGAATCGCCCCATAGAGAAATGCCATCATCTCATGGGTATCCATCCCGTCAAATTCCGGCTGTGACCTCAAGAACGTCAGCAACTGTCGATTCTTGGTGTGCAGTCCCCCTTGTGGCCGCTGACCAAAGAAATTCAAGAAGTGGGTGAGGTGGTAGGGATTCGCGATCGGTAAAAACTTATCGGGAAAGTACAGGTATAACGGCTTCGCTCTGAGCGCATTGCGGTTAGGGCCGAGCTGGTTGCTGCCAATGATGTCTAGCTGATCGAACTGATCATCGGCAGCAGCTTCAATCAGGTTCAACAACCCCGACTTGAGCTTCTGAAAGGCTGCTTCCGCAGAATCACTTTTCAGGGCCTTATTCCACTTCCATTCTTGGTCCCCTTTGCTCCAGAAAATCCCCCATTTGCGGGAACTCCCCCCTGCTACGCTACCCAGATCATGGGTTTTGAATTCAATCCAGTAGCAAAAACTATCAGGCCGACCGATGGCATAGTCATCGAGGGTAAGGTCAGCCAGTTGCTCTCGAGGAAACCTCTGCTCAAACTCTCGACGCAGCTGAGCCAAATGGGACGGCATCGTTTTGGGATGCTGTTCATTGAACCACTGCTGAAGTTTGACTCGCCAATCTTTCACTGGGACCTGTGCTTCACCCATCCTGCTGCTCCAAGACCTGCCGTAGCTCTGCAATCAGCTCTTTGTGTGCCCCTTTTGTAGTGAGATCTCTCAGTAAATTCACCGTCACAGCTCGAATTTCTCCTGAGCTGCCCTCTAACGAGAAGCAAGAGCGGATGGGGGCTGCCATGCCAGCCGTTTGAGGATAGATCAGCGTGACTTGAGGAGCCTGAAACCGATTGAGGTAGGCATACATTTGGTAAAAGTCCGCTTCTGAAATTCCCAACTTGCGATCGCCCGGACTGAGCTGCTTGTACTTAAAATCCATCAGTAGGGGATAGTGATCGCGATTCCGAAACACCAAATCCGGTTTCAACCTGAAAACTCTGTGGTCCTGATACTTTGCCAGATAGCAAATGGCCTGGCGGCCCTGAGGCAGCAACTGACAATCGCTGAGCGTTGCTGGCAAAATTGCGCGGCGATGATGTTGCAGAAAACCCGTCAGAAAGCCTTCAAACAGTTGATTCATATCGAAGAGGAACGCGAAAGCCGTCTGATCACTGGCTGATAGCTCTAAACCCAGATTCTGCAAGAACAACATCGCCAAGTTGAGTAGCGGTTCGTACTGCTGATTCAGCCGGGTAAGCCGGACTTTTTGGACATCTTGAAGGGCGATCGCGGGTAACAGCGTCACCTCATCCATCCAGTACCGTAAGTCTGATAGCAGCTGACGATTACTGCTATCGCGCGTTAGCTTCCACAGCAGTTCAATCACGTAGCGAAAGATCCGATTAAGGGAATTATCAATCGTAAATTCATCGTAGGTAACGGCGAATTGATGCTTCTGCTCCGGTCGCCGCATCTGGACAGGAATACGCCATTTACCTTTCAAGACCGGCAGTACTGCATCAACTGCTTGATAGTTGCGGGGGGCTCCCTTAAGCCATTGCCGCTTGAGATGGCTCGCGAAGAAATAAATCAGGATTTCAAACCAGTCTTGAGCTTTCTGCAAAGCCGCAAGATCAGTTTCCTTAATGCTGAGATGTCCCGCATAGTCCAGCATCCACAAGAGATTGCGGCCAGCCTCTGAAGTGCTGGCATCGCGTTCCTCAGCCCGGTGCATCTTTGGCAGAATCTGTAGTGTCCGGTGGCCCAGCCGCACAATTCCGACAAACTGTCTGGCCTGAAAGCAGATTTCTCCTTGCCGGATGACAGGCCTGAGGATCTCCGCTCCAGAAGAACTGGATAACCGATTTAGGACGCGAATATCTTTATCAGTCAGGCTATCCGTTACCTCATACTCGAAGAGGGTGAGGGTTTGATTGGTTTTGGTTGCCGCTTGAGTCACTACCGTCCTGTCAATCCGGTTCACAACCGCTAGGGATGCTTCTGTGCTCAGTTTTCCCAACCAACAAAAACAAGCCCAGAGGTGCTCTGAGCTTGTCTCAAGGTTTTTGGCCTTTTTAAGCTGCTGGTCCACTCCGCTTAGTCAAGATTCGCATCACTTCTCCAGGATTTACGGTTGGCAATGGCTGAGACCACTCTTCCGGTCGGGCATATCCCAATCGATAGAGCGTTAATACACAAGACTGAACGACTTGCGGACTCCCAATCGCCAGCACCCGCAAAATGTCAGGCGATGGCTTATCTCTCAGATCGATTAGTGGCTGAGCTTCTGCTGTCGGCACCATCGCGCCAACATCCT
>CAZLYS010000520.1:0-4299 GCA_964563415.1 uncultured Halomicronema sp. | reverse complement strand
CCTCTAAGAGAGGACGCATCGTGACCCAAAAGTCGACAATCTCGGCTTTGATACCCTCCAAACTGCCAGCAGCAGGTTCACTAACTGGCTGAATAGGCGGCTCTGAGATCGCCTCATCAGTAGTCGATGAGGTCGTAACAGATGCCTGCTGGGGGGCTGCTGGCTGAGGCTCGACAGCAGACTCATTGCCGCGAATCGTGAGCTTTTCAACGCGACCAATTGCTTCGATATAACTTTGTCCAGCCTGCAAAACCTGTCGCTCTTTGGGGTTGGCAGATTGCAAAATTGTCTCGATTTGGGCACTCGGCTTAATGCCTGCTTCGGCCCGCAGGTTACGAATCGTGCGTAGGGTCCCAATCAGCAAGTCAAAGTCTTCTTCAAGTTTGGGATTCATAGCACTGGCATACACCGAAGGATATGCTTGCACGGCCAGAAACTGATCTTCACCGACTTGGTTAAGGGTGTGCCAAATTTCCTCTGTGATGTGTGGCATGAAGGGATGGAGCGATCGCAAGATCCCATCCAGCACAAACGCCAGTGTTTGCTGGGCAGTCCTTTTCGAGGTGCCATCCTCCCCTTGTAATCGGGGCTTCACCAGTTCGATATACCAGTCGCAAAAGTCGCCCCAGATAAAGTCGTAGAGTTCCTTAGCGGCTTCACCAAAGCCGTACTTATCCATATCGTTGTGGACGCGCTGAAGAACGCCGTTATACCGAGATAAAATCCACAGATCGGCGAGTTCTAGGGTGTCCGCATCTGGCTCACCCAGTTGCCCAGGCGTCTGACCGCCCAGGTTCATCATCACGAACCGGGCTGCATTCCACAACTTGTTGGTGAAATTACGCGAGGCTTCAACCGAAACAGACTCGTCCGTTTTACGGTTATATTCCAGGCGAATATCTTGCCCGGCTCCAGCCACCTCACGAATCAGGGTATAGCGCAAGGCATCGGTGCCGTACTTGTTAATCAGCACTAAGGGGTCAATGCCATTGCCCTTAGACTTGGACATTTTTTGGCTGTTTTCATCCCGTACCAGACCGTGGATGTACACCGTCTCGAACGGCATCTGGTCGGTGAAATGGCCCGCCATCATAGTCATCCGCGCCACCCAGAAAAAGATAATGTCAAAACCAGTGACGAGGGTGCTGGTGGGATAGTAAGTTTGGAAATCTTGGGTCGTTTCATCAGGCCAGCCCATGGTTGAAAACGGCCATAGTCCCGATGAGAACCAGGTATCTAGTACATCCGGATCTTGTTCGAGTACGACCTCGGGGCCAAATTGAGCGATCGCTTTCTCCCTAGCCTCCGCTTCATTTGCGGCCACGACAAACGGCGTGTTATCCCGAATCTCGCCGTCGGTTTCGCTAACGGCGTACCAAGCCGGAATTTGATGCCCCCACCAAAGCTGTCGAGAGATGCACCAATCTCGCAGGCTCACCAGCCAATCGCGGTACACCTTAGTCCACCGCTCAGGGACAAACTTGGGCGAATGGTGATTATCGAGGGCGTCTAGAGCCTTATCCGCCAGCGGCTTGATTTGCACGAACCATTGAGTCGAAAGCAGCGGTTCGACGGGTACCTTACCGCGATCGCTATAGGGCACCGTATGCTGATAGTCCTCAATTTTGACGAGGAAGCCGTCCTCTTCCAGCCGTTTGACGACACTCTTGCGCGCTTCAAAGCGATCTTGTCCCTCAAATGGCCCCGCCTCTGAGTTCATGGTGCCGTCCTTATTCATGACGGTGATCATGGGCAGGTTATGGCGCTGCCCCATCGCAAAGTCATTGAGGTCATGGGCGGGAGTCACTTTTACGCAGCCAGTGCCAAACTCCTTATCCACATAGGCATCGGCAATTACGGGGATTTCGCGCCCCACGATGGGTAGGTCAATGGTCTTGCCGACCAGGTGAGTGTAGCGGTCATCCTCAGGATTCACCGCCACTGCCGTATCGCCCAACATCGTTTCGGGGCGGGTTGTCGCCACTTCCAAATAACCAGAACCATCCGTCAAGGGATACCGAAAGTGCCAGAGATGGCCGTTGACCTCGGTGGGTTCCACCTCCAAATCAGATACGGCAGATTGGCTGGCGGGGCACCAGTTCACCATGTAGTTGCCCCGATAAATTAGCCCTTCCTCATATAAACGAGTGAATGCCAAGATAACCGCGTCAGAAAGCCCCTCATCCATCGTGAAGCGCTCGCGGCTCCAGTCCACCGAGACACCGAGTTTTCGCAACTGACCCACAATGGTCCCACCGGACTCTGCTTTCCACTGCCAGGCGCGATCCAGATACGTTTCTCGGCCCACTTCTTGACGTGTTTGCCCTTTGTCACGAAATTCCTTATCTAAAATGGTGCTGACGCCAATACTGGCGTGATCGGTGCCCGGCAGCCATAAAGTATTTTTGCCCAGCATCCGCTGATAGCGCACCAAAGTATCGATCAAAGCGCTCTCGAAGGCGTGCCCCATGTGCAAGCTACCGGTCACATTCGGCGGCGGAATGACGACGCAAAAGGGCTCTCCTGGATGGTCAGGATCGGCTTTGAAGACGTGCCGAGCTTCCCAGACTTGCTGCCATTTATCTTCGGTCATGGCGGGATCGTACTGGCTGGAGAGGGTCGGAATAGTGGCCGTCATTCGTAGACTTCTCGTTTTGAGCGGTTATTTACCTCATGATTTTGCCACGAGGGTTATGCAGATGCTAATAACTGCAAGGGTAATTTGTGGGGAAATGGCTTTTTGATTTTGCTGTAGGGCGATCGTCAGTTGATTACAACAGCGAAGTCCATAGAATTATGCCGTGCTGGATCGAGAAAATACTGCGATTCAGTTTTCCTCCCATTTTAGAAATCCGGCATTCATCTAAACTGGAGGTTTCCGGCTAGCGTTGCAGAAGAAAGGTTATCTCATGGTGACGATGCTTGACCCGAAGTCGCTAGAGGCTTCCAGTATTCAAGAATCCCTGGATTTGTCCCTCGTGATTCCGATTTATAACGAGTACGAGAGTATTCCAAGACTACTTCAGGTAATTGCGGACGTTATGGAGCCGCTGGATTGGTCCTATGAGGTGATCTGTGTAGATGATGGCTCGACAGATGGATCAGTTGAGGTCCTCAGACAACAAGCAGCCGAAAATTCTCATCTGACAGTATTATTGCTGCGGCGTAATTATGGTCAAACAGCGGCGATGGCTGCAGGATTTGATCATGCTCGGGGCCAAGTCATCATTACTTTAGATGGTGATTTACAGAATGATCCGGCTGACATTCCCATACTGATGAACAAGCTGGACGAAGGTTACGACTTGGTGAGTGGTTGGCGTAAGCATCGACAAGATAATCAAATTACCCGGCTGTTGCCTTCAAAGATCGCCAATTGGATTATTGGTCGCGTTACCGGTGTCTCGATCCACGATTATGGTTGCTCACTTAAGGCCTATCGGGCTGAAGTGGTGAGAGACATGAACCTCTACGGTGAACTACACCGGTTTTTGCCGGCGCTGGCTTTTATTGAAGGAGCCAGAATCACAGAAGTGCCCGTCAACCATTACGCCCGACAGTTTGGTGCCAGCAAATACGGCTTAGGACGCACGTTTCGTGTGGTGATGGACTTGTTGACGGTCTACTTTATGAAGCGGTTTCTTACGAAGCCCATGTATGTGTTTGGTCTCATGGGTCTGCTGTCGATGGTTGGTGGGATCTTGCTGGGCGGCTATCTAACGTTCTTAAAGCTCGCATTAGGACAGTCTATTGGCGATCGCCCCTTGCTGATTCTCGCGATCGTGTTGCTGCTGGCAGGTATTCAATTGCTTTGTTTCGGTCTGTTGGCAGAGTTATTAATGAGAACCTACCACGAGTCTCAAAACCGCCCAATCTATAGGGTTCGTCAGATTTTGCGACGGTGATGACAGAGAGTGCAACTTGCACTTTTGTGAATTTGTGTATATTATTCAGTTGTGGCACTTAATAAATAGTCACATTCATAACTTCAAATCTGGACTTATTCATCATGACAACTACTTTGCAGCAGCGCGAAAGCGCTAACGCATGGGAGCAGTTTTGTCAGTGGATCACTAGCACCGAAAACCGCCTCTATGTAGGTTGGTTCGGCGTGTTGATGATCCCCACTCTGCTCGCTGCGACTACTTGCTACGTCATCGCCTTCATCGCCGCTCCTCCGGTTGATATTGACGGCATCCGTGAGCCCGTCGCTGGCTCCCTGATGTACGGCAACAACATCATCTCCGGTGCTGTTGTGCCTTCTTCTAATGCTATCGGCTTGCACTTCTACCCCATCTG
>CAZLYS010000519.1:0-4312 GCA_964563415.1 uncultured Halomicronema sp. | reverse complement strand
AAGCTCCTCGCTAGACTCAAATTTGGGCTGCTCCAGAATCAATCGGCGTAAAAATTGCGCCATCTTTGGACGAACCGCATCGAATATGTCCCTATTTGTAATGAATGAAATGAACCACGCGCTCGGATCAGAGGCTAGCGAAACAGCCACCGCCACAGGTTCAGGGTATAGTCGAACCAATTCGCAGAGATGGAGAGTTAGCGGAGAGCGGACGATGTAATCAGCACAAAGAAATTCTTGTAGAGAGAAGTGAGAGAATTCGTATCGGTTAAATCCGGCTACGACTACGATGCCGGTATGCGTTTCGATCTCGGCAGCGATTGTCTCCGATTGATCGATTGGCAGGTCGTACTTTTCATGGATTATCTCATTAACCTCTACAAGATCCTGATCAGTGAACTGGAGCGCCCGCTTTTTGTAGAGAAGCCGAAAGGCTAGCTCTGCCAAGTAATCAGCCTTCCGGGCTATGCTGAATTCGGAGTACCGCGAAGTTCGTGAAACATCATTGTTCTCATCCCAGTCTCGCAACAGCAGAAAAACGATTTCCCGATATATCTCTCGAGGTTGATTGGGTAGTTTCCCGTCGCCCTTGTAGATCAACAGCAGTTGAGAAAGCAAAAGGGGACGGTCTGCTAAATCCCGATATGGTTTCTCTTGAAGCTGGCCTAGAAATCTCTTCGGGTCTTCTGTCCAAATACTGGCGAGCTGTAGAATTTGGCTTTCCTCAAGTGAGAGGATCTCTAGAGTGTCGAAACCCTCCAACTTCCGAAAAGCGTCGTAATCTCCAGACCGACAGGTTATTAAGATTTTGGATGTAGTTAGACTTAGGCAAAGGCGACTCGAATCGCCAATGAAAGGCGCAAGCAGGTCATCCTGCAGCTCGTCTAGACCGTCGAGCATCAAGACGGCTTTGCTCTGATCCAAGAAGTCATTAACGAATTTCTCAATCGCGACGCCCCCAATTTCACGCACATAGTAGGGTTCCTCTACTTGGACGACCTCCATTCTCTTTTCGCCGCTCGGCAAGAAAACCGGTTCGCCGGCGTCATCAATAGCCTGCCTTTCTTCCTCCACAATTTTTGTTTTGCGAGCGTCAACTACCCTAAACCCAAGAGTTTGCGCAATTAGCTCCCACAGGTTGTTGAATTCAATTAGTTCTTTTAGGCGAATGAGAATAGGGTAGGCGTAGATGTCAGTCTCTCCGCTGGAGTCCTGCAAGAGGAGAGTTCTCGCAATTCGTTTGAGAGTAGTGGTTTTACCTGAACCTGGATCCCCTATGAGCACATATGAAAAACTGCTGCCCAAGAGGTCTGACTCTTCTTTCTCGTCCCCCTTCCCTCGACCACCGCGAAATCTTCGGGGAGTCGTCGTATAGTCAAGCTCGATGCTTTGGCTATCTGTCTGTAGAGCTTCGCCGAGTCCTATAAACTGAATTCGAGAACTCCAGTTAGCTACGTACTTGAGGTGGTCAGCAAGATTATGGGGCCCAATCGATGCTTCCCCCTTTTTCTTTGCTTTGCTTGGAAACCTCTCCAGTAGAACTTTAGCAAGGTCCACTGCTGCTCTGAGCAACTCTGTTTGGAGTCCACCTCCTGATTCAGTCATTAGCTTTTCCTCACCTCTGGCGCGATTGATTTAGCAATGTAAGGACGAGTATGTCTCAGCCTCTGGATAACGCAGAACGCCACCATACTCTCAAAAAAATTCGAGAAAATCTCTTAGCCGCTAGTGCCTCGAGAGTTACCCTTACTGGCCTAGAACCACAGATCTATAGGCGTTTTTTCTAAGCCGCGCTCAAGCATTCCCATAATCCACAGTTATCTTGTGGCCAGACGAAGAGAAATCTCTCAGTAAAATTGGGTACCATTACGGGGGAAAGGTCAGTCAGGCTATGGGTCTGTGAGAAGACAAAGGCCGTGCGACGCGGATCGCAGCAGACGTGTGACTAGTCGAAGCGTGAAGATCTGGGAATGAGCAAGGAGCAGGAACTGGTAGCGCGGCGAGCGCGAAATCTAAACATCATTTCAGTAGGTATAATCGTGTACCTGCTTGCAGGTGCAGACATCGGGCATATCAGTGCACTAGGGCTTCGGGCACCAGTGCAATATCCAGCTATTCTTCAAATCACGGCAGTGTTGGGGCTTGGTTGGTTTTACTGGCGTTACTCAGTCGCGTGGGGCGCCTCCGACTGCGGTATCGAATTTAAGAAGTCATATACGGATTCATTTCTGATTTGGGCTGGCACTCACAAGATGGTCCGTGTTCATTTGGACTGGCAAGCGATCCTGGATTTCACTTACTCAACCAAAAAATACGAATCGTTCTCTCGTAATGTCCCCGACGGATTGGACGCGAAGGAATTTGCATCAACAAGCACCTTTCAATTGAGACTCCTCTCACGCCGATCTTTTGCGCTTTCAAATCTGAGCTATGAAACTGAAAGGGCGAGACATAGTGTGGTGAAAATGACTCTTGACGGTCGCAACGATGCGTTGCCGAATTTTGAGACGACGATACCTAGATATCACTACGAACCTGTTCGGTTGTTCCACTCTGTGGTCTTTGCTCTTTCCGGTGACGCCTTCGCAGAGCAGAGGTTACCTCACTATATTGGCAGGGCCGCGGCTCTAATGCTTCTTTCATCCGCGCTTTGGGACCCAGCTGGGTTATGGGGATTGCTGCGGAGCTAGCGTACGTAGCGCAATATTTTTTATTTAACATAAATAATATTACGCGAACTAAGTAGTTGAGTTTAATGTGTTTTTTGAAACGATGTCGAGATTGGCTTCCTGTTCGCCGAATGGCTGGATTTCGCAGACAGTGCACAGATCAAAGCCAGGTATTGTGCGGCAGACAAGTCAACCACCTCCGTTTTTCGCGGCAATGCCGGGTACATTGAAGGGTTTTGAGGCGCTCTTTCGCGCGCAGTTTGGGTGAGAGAAACAAAAACTCAGGAGCACTATCCAGAGACCACTAAAGGCAAGAACTGGAGAATCGTGGTGTTCAGACAAATCGGAGCAATAATCGCTATCGTGGCCGGAATCGGCACTATGCTCTTAGGTGGGCAAAAGTACATTGAATCTCAAATTGAGAAACATGTAACAGAGGCTAGCCACGGAGGTAAAACAACAAAACCAGAAATCGAGTTGACTAGCTGCATGACCGTGAATACCGGGAGTACTGAAGAATGCCAGGCTAAGTGCTCGGCAGACAAAGTTGTGATCTCTGGCGGCTGCGAGGTCAAGGATGCAAACAGCGTCTACTCACAAGTGTTCATTTCTGCGCCTAACGCGCAAAGAGATGGGTGGATTTGTAAGGTTAGCGGAAATCAAAATGAAGAAAGACCACAAGTGAGAGCTAAAGCGTATGCATTCTGTGCAGACGCTGATTTACGGGATAGGGTCTACTGATTTCCAGCGAGCTAGCCGTCACGGCATGAGTAATAGCCTCTGATACTTCCTCAGCATTGCTCAGTTCGCGGCGCTACAAGTTGGCTCTGTTTTCCATTCGGTCTTTCAGCTTGGCATAGGCTAGAAACAGGCTTATCGAAGTCCGGTACATCCGGGTTCCAGCTCTGATCTGCTTGGCGCAAGCGCGTCTAGGGACACAGCGCTCATATCGAAGGGGCAACGGGAGGCGTTACAGGTCCCCAGGCTTTTCTTATGCTAGTACTTATTGTCGATATGCCCGGACTGAGTGCCAGGCATCAGTCTAAGGCAACACCCTTCCCGATTTGCTCGAAGCAGTCGGGCTGCGATTAGTCTGCATCGGGCATGGTCGTCCATCCGCCGTAGTTCTTGATGGGATCATTTGTGCGCTGCATCGCTAACACGCGTACTCTTGCCTCTGGCTTGCAGCACCAGCCGTCCTGTCCAACATCACCTCTCACTAGGTCTGTGGCCGAGACTTCATACGCTATGGTACAGCCTCTTCGAGCCCATTTACCAGCATTACCCGCGGTTGCAGTACCCTCAGGAAGCTTTACTCGTTTCTTGCCGGGCACATAACCCTCAACTTGGCTCAGAGCGTCGGCTGGGGGGCCGCAGTTTGCATTCGGCCGTACTTCACCCTGGGCAGACCCTAGGTTGATAATTTTTAACGCTCTATCTACAGAAGTACCGCGCCATAGGATAACCTTCACCGGCACCTGCCTTTCTACAAGTGACGCGATAAGCATGTCATTGGTCGGCGTAGGCATCTTCTGATTTTCTAGTGGGTGCCGTAGATCTTGTTGTCTCCGCATGATGGTCAAACGGTGGTTCGATGCCATTGCTCGCGTTATCCGCGAATGCCAAAGAAATCGTACCCGTCG
>CAZLYS010000518.1:0-4327 GCA_964563415.1 uncultured Halomicronema sp. | reverse complement strand
TCTCTGATCCAGAAGCGATGCAGTTCTATCCACAACCGTTTGACCGCAAAATGACCCAGGCATGGATTGAGCGAAATATCCAGAGGTATGCTCAACATGGATTTGGGCTATGGGCGCTGATTTTTAAGGAAAATCATCAACTGATTGGCGATTGTGGTTTAGTTGTACAAGAGGTTGATGGTGTTGAAGAAATAGAAATTGGGTATCACATTCGTCGTGATTTATGGGGAAAAGGTTTGGCAACGGAAGCCGCTCAATTCTGTCGTGATTATGGGTTTAGTCAACTAGGCTTTGATAAACTCATTTCATTGATCCACCCTGCTAACATCGCCTCGCGTCGTGTTGCTGAAAAGAATGGAATGAGATTAATCAAAGAGATGAAGTGGCGAAACAAACCAACCATTATCTACGCGGTTGAACACAATAACAGTGCGACATAATAGCCCGGTTGGAGCGGACTATCGAGATGCTCCTAGCCGCGCTATGAAGGTTGATGACAACCGCTCAATCAGAACGATATCTTTAATTTTTACGGTATCTGCTAGGTGTCATGCCAGTGGCGTCTCGAAAGTGCTTGCTGAAGTGACTCTGACTGTTGAAGCCACACTGTAGGGCAATTTCCGCGATCGCCCCTTTCGTTCCTTTCAACAACTGCTGGGCTTGTTCGATGCGTTGCTGAGTCAGGTATTGGTGCGGTGTCATGCCCATGGACTGTTTGAACAGGCGGCTGAAATGAAACTGGCTGATACCCGCGACTTCGGCAAGATCTGCCAGCTTGATTGACTGGTCGAGGTGGGTGTGGATGTAGTCCGTAATTTGCACAATCTTGCGATCGCCTAGGCCCCCGTCATAAACGGCTACTTTCGGCTTAGCGGTGGAGTATTCCCGCAGCAAATTGACGGCGAGTACGTTGGCCAGCGACTCCACATAAAGCTGACCGACCCAGCCATTACCCTTGTGGAGTTCCGCCCGCAGCAGTTGCAACACCTGCTCTAGCTGCGGATCGCGGATGCGAAACTCATTTCTGAGTTCTACGCGATCGGGGTCGAGCTCGGCCGCGGATTGGGCAACCGATTGCAAAAACTGCGTCGGAATTTGCACATGGAAATAGTGATCATCCCCTTCAGTGCAATAAGATGCTGGGATATTTGCCGGGGTAATGGAGATATCGCCTTTGGTGTAGAGACCGGTGTAGCGGCGATCGCCTACCACTTGATGAATGCGATGGGGACGCGGCGCTAAACACAGCGCGATGGAATGACCTTCCCAGGATTCCAACAGGTCAGTGCCGCCAGGGGGTTGCTGAAATTCCTCAGCCAACAGCGGTTGCCAGCCGAGAGTTTCACTCGACGCGATTGGGCTTGGCGTTGAGTTCGATGCGGGAGTGCTGATTTTCCGAGACGCCTGTGCCATCGAGGTTTCTGCCCCTTTCAAAATTGACCGCAAGATTCCGACAATTCCGCAAGCTTCAGATATTGCGTCGCTTTAGATTCCCTTAAGTTGTCATTGTAGCCAACGCGGTTACAAACCGTAATCAACAAGGAGGTCTTAGCCAATGGCTCACGTTTTGCACTTGGATGCTAGCCCCCGAGGGGCGCGATCGCACTCACGCCGTATGACCCACGCTTTTGTGGAGCAGTGGAAGCAAGTTCACTCAAACGATTTCGTCACTTATCGCGACATTGGCCGCAATCCCATTCCCCACGTCACCGAAGCGTGGATTGCCGCCGCCTTTACTCCCGCCGAACAGCGCACGCCAGAGATGCACGCAGCCTTGGCCATTAGTGACGAACTGGTGGATGAGTTTCTCGCGGCAGATGTCTATGTGATGGGCATCCCCATGTACAACTGGACAGTTTCCAGTGGCTTTAAAGCTTACATCGACAATATTGTTCGCATCAATCGCACCTGGGCCTACATTCCCGACGAAAACCCTGAATTCCCTTATAAGCCACTAGTGCATGGCAAAAAGATGTTCGTGATTTCAGCGCGGGGGGATGGTGGCTTTGCTCCGGGGGGGCGCAATGCTCAACGAGACTTTTTGAAGCCCTATGTCAAAGAAGCCTTCGCTATGTTGGGCGTCACCGACATCACCTTTGTAAATGTCGAAAACGACGAATACGGCGGGCAAAAGTTGGCAGATTCGATCGCCGCCGCCCAGTCCGAAATCACTGCATTAATCGCCGCTTAAATCCAAACGGAGGGAAGAACATGCGAATTTTCGTGACTGGAGCAACAGGTTATATCGGCAGCGCGATCGCCGAAAAGCTACAGGCAGCAGGCCACACCGTGGTCGGCTTAGCCAGAAGTCCCAAAACAGCAGCTCGACTAGAGCAACGGCAGATTGAACCGTTTCTGGGTGATCTGCAGAATCCAGAGGGACTAGCAAGTGCTGCCCAACAGGTCGATGGCGTCATTCATACCGCGTTCATCCACGATTTTGATAATTGGGCTGGCGCAGTTGAGGCTGACATTCATGTCATCGCAGCGTTTATCCAGGCATTAGCTGGGTCGAACAAGCCTCTGATTGCGACTTCAGATACCAGCGTTTTAGGAGATACCGGAACAGCGATCGTCGATGAAACTACCCCCATCGCAGCCGGGTTTTTACTGGCAGAACGGGCCCGGGCAGAGCAAACCGTGATCGATGCGGCCCAGCAGGGAGTTCGCAGCGTGGTTTTGCGTCTGCCGCTTTACATCTATGGACGCGGCGGCACTAGCTATGTGCCCATGCCCCTTGAGGAAGCGAAGGAAATTGGCATCGTTCACTATGTTGCGCCCGGTGACCATCAGGTTTCAGCAGTGCATGTTGAAGATGTCGCCCAGCTCTATGTTCAAGCGTTGGAGCAAGCTCCTGCTGGGTCTATCTTCCACGCCGCAACTGAGTCGGGAATTTCAGAAGAGGCGATCGCTGAGGCAATTGGTCGTGTCGCTAACGTCCCCACTGAGGGCATTTCTTTTGAGTCTGCGGTAGCCAACTGGGGACGGGGAATCGCCACCTTTTTCTCAATCAATAATCAAGTTTCTGCTCAGAAAGCAGTCCAACACCTGGGATGGCAACCGCAAGCAAAGCTTTCCCTGTTGGACGACCTGGCCGAGACGAATTGTTTAGTCACGTCTTCATAAAACCCAATTTTCACACACTGAACTTACGAAAAAAGAACCATGACATCCCTAAATATTGAGACGCAGCATTTGATTGCAGAATCCAACGTTTCAGCTCCTTGTTCGGCTCCAAAGATTGAGAAAATCGTTCCCAAAACTGAACACAAGCACCTGAATAAAGAAGCTTTAGTGAGCTGGCTCTTTCTAATTGGCTCCTTGATATTTGTCTTAGATGGAATTCTCGAAAACGTTCACGGAGTTTCCTTCTCGTCAGTGCTGCACTTGACGGCCAGCATCCTATTCACCATTGGTTCGGTGCTGTTTATTCCTAACGACTCAGAAAATTAGAGGAGGTTAAAGCAATGGAAACCACAAATATTTTCAGTATCGGCTTTCTCTCTCAATTTATTCATCCGCTGTTGATGTTTGGTCTGCTGGGTTATTTGCTGTATACGGCCTATCTGGGGGCTCAAGTGCGCCGCACTCGCAATGCTGATAGCGAAGCTAAAAAAGACCTAGTCAAAGGCAAGTATGCAACGCGGCATTATCAGTCGGGTGCAATTGTTCTCGCTGTCATGGTGACTGGAGCCTTCGGGGGCATCGTCAGTACCTATCTGGATGCAGGCGAAGTTCCCGCGATCGCTCATCTTTTTGTCGGGCTCGGCATGACTGCGCTAGTGGCCATTTCCGCTGCACTGGTGCCCCTGATGCAGCGGGGACGCACCTGGGCCAGACAGGTTCATATTGCCAGCAACATTACCCTGCTGTTCCTGTTTGTCTGGCAAGTATTTACGGGACTGCAAATTGTCCAGGAACTGCTTGCCCCCGTTTTGGGCTAACCAGTCAATCGGCCCAAAGGTTTTCATAGACGACGTTTTGGAGGATTAACGATGCGAGGTCTAATTGCTGGCACCTGGCATCCGCGCATTGAGTTTGACATCTTGTTGTCGCCGGATGCCGACACCGACTGTTCACTAGCGCAACAGTTCAACACGTCTGGATACTGGGGGCGGATTGATCGCGACACCTTTCGCCAAACCCCGGAACGCTTTCACCTGTACGTGTCTTATGCCTGTCCGTTTGCCCATCGGGTGATTCTGACGCGATCGCTCCTCGACCTGGAAAACACGCTGGTGATGTCGGTGGTTGGCTCACACCTGAGTCGAGAAGCTGGTTGGCAGTTTGCCACTGATGACCGGCCCAGCGATGACGACGGAGTAAC
>CAZLYS010000517.1:0-4328 GCA_964563415.1 uncultured Halomicronema sp. | reverse complement strand
ATAGGCCGTGCCAATTTCTGGTTTTTCATTTGCGACGGCCAAAATCTCGTTGGCGGCCGCGAGGAAGTCATCAATGGTGTAGCTACCGCCAGTCCGATCTTGCAGCTGCAATTCTGACTCACCTGTGGCACTAAAGCCCGGAATCGGTGGGGGATTAAAGGCCACAATCCGTGCGTCTTGGTTTTGGGCAAACTGCTGATTGAGCCGTTGTAGCACCCCTCCAACGCTACTTTCTCGGGTGGTGCGCTCATCCCACGGTGTCAGTTTGGCAAAAAACAGCCCCTGATTGGGGCCAGCGCCTTCTAAACCGGCCCCACTGGCCACGAAATAGGATTCAATTTCGGGCGTTTCTTTGAGGGTGTCAACCACGAATTCGAGGGCGCGATCGGTGTAGCTGACGGAAACACCATCTGGTGCTTGCACAATTCCGAGGATGACCCCCTGGTCTTCAGACGGCACAAAGCCCCCTGGAACAGAGGTAAACATATAGAACGTGGCAAATAGGCCAGCGACAAAAACAGCCATGACGATGTAACGCAGACGAATCAGCGCTGCCACCGACTCTTTATATCTCGCTGAAACCCAGGCCAAACCCTGGTTGAACTTATCAAAGAACCAGCGGAGGGGGCCGCCGCCAGATTCTCTATCCGCCACAGTTTCTGCTTGCGATCGCAGCAAAATTGCCGACATCGACGGACTAAAGCTCAGGGCGTTAAACGTCGACACCACGACAGAGAAGGCAATGATCAGTGCAAATTGCTGATAAAGCTGTCCCGTCGTACCGGGAAAAAAGGCGACCGGAATAAAGACCGCCATGAGGACTAATGAAGTTGATACAACGGCTCCAGCAATCTCATCCATGACGGCGATTGAGGCTTGCTTCGGCGTCATCCCCTCGTCATTAATCTTGGTGGTAATGGCCTCCACGACGACGATCGCGTCATCCACCACCAGACCCGTTGCCAAGATCAGACCAAACAGCGTCAAACTATTCAGCGAAAATCCAAACACATAGGCAAATCCTAATGCCCCAATCAATGACACTGGAATCGCCACCGCCGGAATCACCGTCGTGCGCCAGTCTTGTAAGAAGATGAAAATCACCAAAATCACCAGGCCAATTGCCTGTAATAAGGTGATCAACACCTCCTGAATCGAGACCTGAATAAACTCCGTCGTGTCGTACACCACCGCCGACGTTAACCCTGGTGGAAAGTTAGCGCTGAGAGCTTCGACCTCGGCTTTTACGTTTTCACCAACATCCAACGCATTACTACCCGGTAGCTGGTAGATGGCAATCCCGACCCCCTGCTGGTCATTCACCAGGGCATTACTGGCATAGTTTTCTGCCCCGAGTTCGGCATAGCCCACATCGCTCAGGCGAATCAACGTGCCATCGGGCAGCGTTTTGATTACCAAGCTCTCAAACTCAGCTGCATCTTGGAATCGACCATTGATGCGAATCGGCAATTCATAATTCTGGCCTTCGGGTACCGGCTCCTTACCGATAGAACCGGCGCCAACGACCACGTTTTGTGATTTCAGCGCGTTGCTAACATCCAAGATGGTTAACTGCCGGGCCGCTAACGCGCGGGGATCAATCCACAAGCGCATGGCATTTTGCTTGAGGCCAAATACGCTGACATCCCCCACCCCAGGAACCCGTTTCAGTACATCGGTGACGTTGAGATCGACGTAATTACTGATGAAGATGTCGTCGTACTCACCATTTTCGGCATAGATGCCGTACACCATCAAAATGCTGGTGGATGAGGCGCGGGTCGAAACTCCCAACTGTTGTACCGGGGAAGGCAACTTCGGTAACGCCTGAGCGACCCGATTTTGCACGTTGACCTGACTAATGTCTTTATTAACCCCAGTGGGAAAGTAAACGGAAATGCTGCTGGTACCCGCATAACTTTGGGAGGTCATGTAATCCATGCCCTCAACCCCAGTAATATCCCGCTCTAAAATTGACGTGACGGTACTTTCAACTGTCTCGACGTCGGCTCCAGTGTAAGCCCCGCGCACCTGAATCTGAATGGGTGAAATGTCGGGCAGGTAATTAATCGGCAACAAGGGAATGCACACACCACCGACCAGCAAGATCACAATGGTGCAAACCGTCGTTAAAACGGGCCGCTTAATGAAGTTGGTGGCGATGGAAAATAGCGCCATGATACTCCTGTAAAGGTTATGAACAGCGGCGACTAAGACGCAGGTTCGGTGAAAGATTCGGACTCGGACTCGGGTTCGACAGGGACACCGTCGCTCAGCTTAAGAATGTTGGAAACGGCAATGCGATCGCCCACCTCCACTCCAGAGATCACCTGATAATCATTCCCCTGAATATCGCCCAGCTCAACTGGGGTAAGGCGCGCCACTGTAGCATCACCGGCTTCGCTGGTTTCATCTTCCAGTACATACACAAAGCTCTTGCCGCCAACTCGGGTGATGGCGGTGACAGGTATCAAGACGCCAGGTTGAGTTTCCCAGATGATGCGGGCTTCCACATACTGACCGTCTCGCAGTTGCCCATCAGGATTGCGAAACTGGGCTTTCGCCAAAATGCTTTGGGCTTCAGGATCTACGGTTGGCGAAACAAAGGTCAGACTTCCCGTCGCCAATTGTTGCTTGCTGGTGGGATCGAGTAATTCAACCACCAAGCCTGTACGCAGTTCTGCCGACCGGTTTGACGGCACTTGTAAGTTGAGTAACAGCGCATCTAGCTGCGTGACCTTAGCAACAGGCTGGCCCACAGAGACATAGTCTCCCAGCTTAACCGGCAAGTCATCCATCACTCCCGCGATCGGGGTGACGACATCCTTAAATTCCACACTCACCAAAGAGGCATCGGCCTGGGCTTGCGCTTGTCGAATACCGGCTTCTGCCTGGGTGACTTGGACCTGAGCGGCGGCCACTGACTCTTGAGCGGCAATGACATTATTTTGCGAGGCTTCTTGTTGTGTCAGTGCCTCATCTAAGCGAATTTGTCCTAATGCGCCCGCCTCAACTAGCTGTTGCGCCCGGCTGACATTCACGGTATCCAGCTCCAGCTTGGCCTCAGCAGAGTCAAGTTGGGCTTCAGCAATATCCAGGGCTTTGATCGCATTCTCACGGGTTCCGATCGCGACATCCACGCCCGCTAAACTACCTTCGAGCTGTGGCACCGTTTGATCAGGCTTCAGCACCATGATCGATTGGCCTGCCCCTACGTCCTGGCCTGGGGTGACAAAAATCTGCTCAATACGTCCCTGGATTTCGGGCCGTACTTCTACCACTTGGGCCGCTTCTAAGTTGCCGACAAACTCTGAACTCTGTTTGATCGTTTCCGATTGCAAGGTTTCGATCTGCACAGGCACGACCGGTGGTGCAGCATTAGCCTCTGGGGTGGGGCGGCAACTAGCACTCAGTACCGATAAAGAAAGGGCCGTTCCCCACAAAAAAGGCGAAAGGCGTGTCAGCAGAATCGACTTTGGCTTCATGAACTTTAGATGTCAGCGACTTTTTTCTTGAAAAGTTTCATGGAGATTATACTGGCAACTGCTAAAGCCCTTGCCAATTACTACAAATTCTACAGATCTAGTTTCAGCAGAGCTGTCAAACGCTGAGCCGCCGACGATTTTGGGCCCTACTCTTAGCGATCTCACTTGACGAATAATTATCGATCTCTAGATGGCAATAGACTGCTCGGATACTGCTCCACCACGATGATTTAACTGGGGTCGCAGCGGATCTCCAGCAAGAAACCATCCGGATCATAGAAGTAGATACCGCGTCCAGTCGGTCGACTCACGGGGCCATGGTCGATGGTTACTCCGTTGTCCTTAAGTGCTGCCACTGCCTGGTCAAATTGCTCAGGGGCAATGTCAAATGCCAGGTGATTGGCCCGGGTAAATTGCTGAGTAGGATCCGGATGCGGTGGTCCCAAGCCGGGCTCCCCAAAGAGATCCAAAATGGTGCCATCTGGTGTACGAAAGTTGGCCACTTTGCCTTGGGCGACCAACTCTTTGAGGGTTGTGGGCACCTCTGCGCCTTTTAGCTCATGGAGACCCAACACGTCACCATAAAATTGGCGTGAGACCGCCATGTCTTGCACATTCAGCGCATAGTGGTGGACGCGGCGCAAGGCACAAGTCGGGATAGCCGGTGTTTGGGCGATCGCAGGTTGAGTCATCCATCAAGATTGAACGCAATTGCTAGCACCATACCGTATCTCAACCTGACACCTGAGACCGGCATCTGATTCCGGAAAATCGGGATTGCCCAAACTAGTAACGCCAGCTACACGCTACTTATCCACCACCCATCGCTTACGAGAAAAAGAG
>CAZLYS010000516.1:0-4330 GCA_964563415.1 uncultured Halomicronema sp. | reverse complement strand
TTTAGGGCTTAAAGCTCTGACCTACAACGGGTTCAGATTTTTTCAGGAAACCCTACCTAAAATGCCTCGAATCTTGAGTGTGTATTCTTCTGCAATACGTCTGCCAAGCGATTCATCAATCAGCAAGCGGTCAGCCTCAATCTCGACAGCTAATGCAATGGCCTCCGCTTCTCCAAGATCTAGGGGTTGGGTCAGAGTTTGAATGAGTGCAGTATTACCAGGTTTCCGGATTTCCAGAAATCCAGATTTGAGACTGGTATTGATAGCAGGCTGAATCGTTGGAAAGCAAACTAATTCTGTGTGAACTGCAGGCGGGATTAGGATTTGAGGATAGACCTGTTGCAGAAGGTCGAGCTGACCGATCGCTGCCAAATTGCTAAGCGGCGAAGTATTGCTGACAACTCGCATTACCACCCTTCTTGACGCAGGCTGTTTAGATCTTGTTCAAAGTCTTGAACATCGTAATGAACGTTGATGTCACGATGGGCAATGAGTTGTTGAAATTCGAGTTGATGAAGCCTGGCAATTTGGCTAGCGGTGCCCAAAGTGATGCGTTTTTGCTGAAAGAGAGCAACGGCCAGTTCTGTTCGCAGGTCGGTTTCTGAGAGGGAGAGATCGTCAGGCAGGTTGAGGGTGATTTGCATAGCCGAAGCTTGAGGAGCAGGGTTGCTTCCATTATGGAAGATCCCTTAGGAAAACGATCTACCTCCCCCATTGCTCTCTACTTTCGTGGCGTTGTCGCTAGCCTGTCCGCAGGGCGATCGCGCTCCCGACTTCCTGCATCAAGGCGATCGCAGGAATATGAATCGGGCCAATATGGATGTTGGGTTTCCTAGTGTTGGTTCAGTTGGGGTGAGGGGCGATCGTACTAACTGTTCCCAATTACCTGTCACAGATTACCTGAGACCCCAGGAGATAACTTTACGCTGGTCGGTGTGCATCGAGGTTGTTATGCTGCAGCCATCAATTTATCAGTTTCTTGGCTACACACCCTAGCATACCTTCAGACCTCTAATTCACTATTTCATTCATATGCTTATTTGATTTCACTTTGATTCTCCTGTCAGATGCTCCTCATTGTTATCAATCTCAGCTTCAGGCCTCATAGAATCCACTTTGATTCAAAAGCTAAATAAAAAAGTGATTTAATTTAGCTCGTCGTCTTCAATCATTAGCAAATCATAATGTTCAGCCCTTTACGAAAGTTATTTCAGCAGGGAAACTGATTCCAAACTTTTGGATCTGGAATCCTTAAAACACTTTCACAGTTTCATCGGAACTTGGTTTTTCAGAGATGCTCAGCAAAATTTTTTAGTCAATATTATAAGCAAATGATTTATTCTAGATACTACCACTAACAATTGAAGCAAAGGGTGTAATGGCTGAGAAATTAATCACGTCGGAGGTATTAGTTGCCTATTCTCAGTGTCCTCGCAAGGCTTTTTTCCTACTGTTCTCTGATTATGAAGATAGACCTCATGATCACACTCAAGTTTTGACCAAGCGAAGGGCAGCTAATCGACTAAAGTATGTTAAAGCCTTCCAGAAAATGCATGAAAATGCAAAGAAATATAATGGAAAGAACTTGAGAAATGGTGAATTGCTCACCGAAGTAATTTTAAAGACAGATTTTTGGGAAGCTTACTGTGACATTTTAGAGAAGGTTGATCAGGATTCGTTAAGTAAGAAGGCAAAATATGAGCCGACAATTGTTGTCGGGACTTATAGCATAACAAAAGAGCAAAAAACAGAACTTTTGTTTGTTGGAATAGTTTTGGAGCGAATTCAACAGCATTTGCCTGTGTTAGGGAATATCGTAGGAATGGATGGTAAAGCGCACCGGCTCAAACTGGGAAACAGCTATAAATCAATCACGCCGTTTCTGAAGACATTGAAAAGTTGGACAGAAGAAAAGCCTGCCGAGGCTCCACCCTTAATCTTGAATAAGAATTGCCTATCTTGCCAGTTTCAGCATTTATGTCGAGAACAGGCAGTGAAGGAAGATAACCTCAGCCTATTAGATCGTATGACGCCAAAGGCAATTCAAAAGTACAACGCGAGAGGAATCTTTACTGTTCATCAACTTTCCTATCTTTTTAAATCTCGAAGAAATAAGAAGCACAAGCGAAAAGCACCCATAAAGCACAGGCTGGAATTACAAGCTTTAGCAGTTAGAGAGAAAAAAGTATACATTCAAGAACTGCCACATCTACCAAGGAAAACCGTCGAGCTTTTTTTGGATATTGAAGGAATTCCAGATCAAAACTTTTATTATCTTATTGGTCTTTTGATTTGCGAAAGGGAGAATAAAATCCACTATTCCTTCTGGGCAGATGACGTCAATGATGAAGAAAGGATTTGGAAACAATTGATTAAAAGGCTAGATGAATATTCTGATTCACCAATCTATCATTACGGCAGTTACGAATTGAAAGCAATTAAAGAATTAACGAAAAAATATTCGCCCGACAGAAAAAATATTGCAAGAAATTTCATCAATCTGAATTTATGTATTTATGGGAAAATTTATTTCTCTGTCTTCTCCAATAGTTTGAAGAAAATTGGTGATTTTATAAATGCCACTTGGGACTCTCCCAAAGCTTCTGGAATACAAAGTTTGGCCTGGAGATATAATTGGGAAGACATAAAGGATAATGAATTCAAACGTACTTTAATCACTTACAATAAACAAGACTGTGAAGCCTTGGCAATTCTGGTTGACAAGATTACTGAGATAGAAAAAACAGCCAATTCAAATCCTCAAATTGATTTTGTCGATCAATCTAAAAGATATACTACTGAAAATGGAGAAGAAATCCACAAGAAATTTGATATCATTCTTAAATCTGCTCATATAAATTACGAGGGAAAGAAGATAAAGCTCAGGCAAAATGAAGCGAAAAAAACTATTAATGAAGGAAGAGATTCTGATGGAAGTAAAAAACGTCGGACACATCGAAAAATAGTTCCTAAAGCAAGAAAAAGAATTGAAGTACCTCGTATGCTAACTTGTCCTAGGCATCTTGAACCACTTAAGGAATCGAGGTCAATAGCTAAAAAAACAATTATAGATCTCAACTTTTTGAGAAGCGGAGTCAAGAAAACCGTTATAGAGTATTTTGGAAAAAGAAGCCGTTGCCCGAAATGCAAACGCTATTATCGTCCGCCAGAGATTAGAAAATATAGTGGTCCGTTAGTATATGGGCGTGGATTTCAAATTTGGGTTGCCTATCATAGAGTTGCTCTAAAGCTGCCGCATCGAGTGATAGCGAAAGCTATAGAAGATCAGTTTAATGAAACAATCAGTGTTCAAACAGTTAGAGCTTTTGTTCATTATATTTCCCACGAATATGCTGACACAGAAAAGATGCTTTTCCAATCTCTTCTACAAAGCCCTATTCTTCATGTTGATGAAACAACAGTTGAAATCCAAAAGGAAACTTGGTATGTATGGGTATTTACTGACAATCAGTCTGTTGCATTCAAACTAACAAGAACTAGAGAGATAGAAAATGTTGCCGAAATCTTATCTAATTATTCAGGAGTTTTGATTTCGGATTTTTATCCTGGTTATGATTCTCTGAATTGTAACCAACAAAAATGCTGGGTTCATTTAATTCGAGATCTCAATGAAGATTTGTGGAAATATCCGCATAATGCTGAATTTGAGACGTTTATAGTAAACCTAAAGAACTTAATCTTGCCTATATTTGAAACAGTTGAGGAATATGGACTTAAGCGGAAAAGAATTCAAAAGTATAAGAAAAAGGTTGATCAATTTTATGATTCATATATCATCCATGCAACTTATCAATCCGACTTGGTGATTCGATATCAGAAGCGCTTCAAGCGTTATAGAGAAAGTCTATTTACTTTTTTGGAGGGCAATAATATTCCTTGGCATAACAACGTGGCAGAAAATGCTATTAGGCATTTTGCAAGGCAAAGAGATGCTTCAGGCTCCATGTTTGAGACTTCTGCCTCTGATTATTTACGGCTTCTTGGGATCAATCAATCCTGTCGATTTCAAGGTAAATCATTTCTGAAATTTCTTTTGTCTAGCGAATAAGATGTTAATAAGTATAAAGCACCGAGAAACCGGAAAAACTCAAGACTCGTTGGCACGCCAGAACTTTAAGCGGACCAGTACTTTAAAGGTTGAGTCGTGAATTCTATACTAGTGTGCCTGCCAGCTAACGAGCAACTTGACCAAGCCAGTAATAGTGGGGTGGGCACCGCTCACAACTAATAGTGTCCATTATTCCTCGGCCAGTTCTAGCACTTTAGCTAAACCTCTCCACTAACGAGAAATCCAGATTCCACCAGTTTG
>CAZLYS010000515.1:0-4331 GCA_964563415.1 uncultured Halomicronema sp. | reverse complement strand
CTCAAAGCGTCTTCTAACATCACCTTAGAAAATCATCTACCTATTCAGCAACGCCGGATCTAATAAAAATCCGACATGGTCTTTCAATCAGATCGACAATGGCAAGAAAATATCTTGAAGAGGTTAAGCAGAAGATTAGTTTGATCGAGTACCAAGCAGCCAATGTCTTTAGGGATTCTCGTTTGGCCTACATAATGCATGAAAAGGGTCTAAAAGCAACATCAAGTAATATCAAGAAGGCTCTTAAGTTAATCTTAAGGAAAAACAGAGAAACCAAGGAAAATATCCCAAAAAATAAGCTCAACATCATGGACCTAAATGATCTGCATCTATCCATGGTTTTTATTCCTCCTAAAGGCTTTGAAACAGTTGTAAAAGAAGGTTCAAAAAAGGCGATAAGAGAGTACAAAAAACAATCATCTATAATTCGGTGAGATATTCCTAACAGTTATGCTCATCTGTATCACATCACCAGCATCCTTGCTTATTTTCCTTGGATTAGAAACATACCAGATGAAACGAGCATTTGAAAAATACGAGAATATCAAGACTGAAACTTATTCAAGTATATCTAAAGAGATATCATTATTTAAGAGCAATTGAACACTGAAACAGGTAGAATCAGCACTCCATGCCTAAGTTCTTTCTTACATATTACTGTCTGGATCTTTAGGAATTACCTACTTTCCAAAAATGGCATCAAAATTGCCAAGATTTTCTCAAGTAAGAACCAAGGGTTTTGGTCAACAGATGTTACAAGGTAAAACCAGGCAACCCATCATTAATCTTGAGCGATCTCCTGCCAATATTGATGAAGCTACAGGAGTTTTTTTAGAGTAATAAGAGTTGCTGATTCTAGAAGTATATGGAACGGACATTTTTTTAAGCTAGGTTTAATCCTATAACCGGTACTTATAAAATAAGAAATCTTTTTAGTGGAGAAATGGTTCAGGCAATTTTCAGAAATGGCCAATATATTCTTCAGAGGCCGATTAGGGCTCTGCTTCCAGAAAGAGCACAAACTCTTCAGAGGCCGGTTAGGGCTTTGCTTCCAGAAAGAGCACAATCAAGAGCTCCAACGATAAAGACTAGGAGACGGAAAATAAGAGGTGACCAACCAGGTTCTAGACCTACACCTACATCTACTCGGGAAGCGATCATCGTTCATGGAATGCGACGGAGTTTAGAAGCTGGGGGTCGAGGAATTGAGTTTATAACTCGAAAAAGAGTATCTAGAATGAGGACAATAATGATTGATCTCGTTAGTAAAATAGGACATCCAGTAGCACAAAATATGAATTGTGTTGCAGTTGGATTTGTTAAATTTTCAAAGAATTTCCAAAATGGAGGTCTAGGCTATGCATATACTGTAAACCGTAATAAATTCAGGCGGAAGGGCAGAGGGGAAAAACAAACTGATCATCCATTACATGAAAGGGCAGAAGAGCTAAATGTTATCTGGATCAAGACCGAACCTAGAGTTAAAACCAAAGGAAAACTAGAAAGGGCTAAACATGCTGCTCCAGAAGATGCAGAACAGCTATTTATAAAAGGAGCAAAGGAAGACCCTAGAATCGAAGATGTAATTGCAGTAATGCCTTCACAGTATATTTGTATTTTTTGCAGTCAAATAGTTCCTAAACAAGGAGCTATTATGATTGGCCGTCTTTCCCCAAGAGCGAAATCAAAGAAGGTGAAAAAAAATAAGTGAATAACCTTGTAGGCTGGGTTGAAGCATGAAACCCAGAACTCACTTGGGTGCAGCGAGTGCTTACCCCTAACCAGAATTATCCCTTCTAGACTCCAAAGAAGAGCAAGACAACTGCAATCTCCTTGGGGAAATGGTAGGTGCAATCGCTGTTGGGGAAGTGCAGTCGCTCGTATCGGTAAAATGGGATTGAGATCGCTATGGGAAGGTGCGGTCATTTGTGCGATCACCATAAGAATCAAGGTTCAAGCGCGATCGCTACAATAGTCTCAGAGTAATTTCCCTTCAGGCAAACCCATGATTGCCGTTCCCCACTACATCAGCCCCGAAGAGTATCTCGACATCGAACGCGACAACCCCGTCCGCCACGAATATCGGCGTGGCCTCGTCTATGCAATGGCAGGGGGGACCGATAATCACGATCGTATCACCTTCAATTTGCTCAAACTCATTGATAATCACTTGGGCGATCCCTCCGCCTGTCGGTTTTATTCCGGCAACGTCAAAGTCAACTATCAGGATGATTTTTATTACTACCCTGATGCGTTTGTTACCTGCGATCCCCACGACCGCGATGACCGCTATGTAAAACGCCATCCCAAACTCATCGCAGAAGTTCTTTCAAGCAGCACCGAAGACTTTGACTCCGGTGAAAAATTTGAAGACTATAAGCAGCTGGAATCCTTAGAAGAATATCTGCTGATTTCCCAAGATCGCCAGCAGGTCGAGTGTCGCCGTCGCACCGCTGCCAACACCTGGAAAACAACTCTTTACGGGTTAGGCGATCACGTCACACTGAAAAGTATTGGCTTGGAATTTGCGATTGCTGAGCTGTATCGTGGCCTCGACGGCTAAGCCTTATTATCATTTATGGCGAGATTCAGTGCGATCTCGAAAATGGTGGTGAGATCGCTGGTTAGTGAGTGGGATCGTATCCACAAATTGGGGTTGCGATCACTTGTATCAACAAAATGGGGCTGCGATCGTGCGTATCTGCAAAATGGAGTTGCAATATCTGTACAGCCTATACTAAACAACGTCCATAGACATTGAATCATCATTCAAGTTCCGCTCGACCCACCTGATGATATTGCCCATAGCCTAGAAAGCAAATGGGGTGACTTGGAACGCAAGCTCCTTGAAATGCTTACGCTTGAAGCCCATCGCGAAGGTTCAATTAGCGTCGGCAAAGTTCGTGAATTCCTGGGCCTAGCAACTCGTCTGGAAGCAGATAGCGGGCTGAAGTCTAAAGGTATCGACCTACATTACAGCGAAACCGACTTTGAAGCCAATTGTCGAACCCATGACCAGCTCCAGCAAGCGGGCCTACTCAACGCTTCATGATCGTCGTTTCTAACACCTCGCCGATTTGCTATCTGCTGTTGATCGGCGAGATTAATATTCTCCCTGTTAATTTCCCCTCAGCAATGGCGCGATTACGAAAAACCTAGTTCCGGGCCTGATTAACCTTAATTCAGATACTTTTGAAGTAATATGAATACCGCCTAAGCCTTTCAGTAAACTGGACGCTGTCTCTCCCAAATCGGTCTTTTGGCTCAATAGAAGCTAACAACGATCTTCGTAATGACTTGCCTAAACTCCGCTTCACTTATTTCTTGACCACTAGCTAAAAACCGGTTGGTTAAAGTTTACTAACTGATGCTGAGATGACAATTATGTGTAAGTCTAGCCACCCTCCAAAATTTACTGCACAAGACATTGTCAGACTGACCTTTGAGGTGGCCGCAGTACCTTGTGATGAGCAGCGATTTGATGAGCAACAGTATCAAAATTGGTGTCACGTTATTCGCAATACGGATGCGGTGACTCTCGTGGAATCAACGGCAAGCTTATCAAGCACTCCTGGTAAGAGCACCCGAGATTTGAAAGCACTCCGCGAGGCTATCATCTCTGAGATTGAGCGAAAGAACGCCTTGGCAGTCATCTCAACCATGGAGAAGCTAGACGCTTCGGCGACACGGCTCACTTGGGTTTCGCTAGTACTCGCCGTTGTCGGTATCTTTTTGACGGCTATTCAAGTTCTGTTGGCTTTTCGATGACAACTGTTAGGCTTAAGACAATGGCTATTCATGTGGATTGGCTACCGCTGAGGTGAGCCAACCTCTGTCCTCCTCATTGGTTGAAGAAGTCATCCAAAAATAACCGAATAGCGGCGGTGGCGTAGCCATTACCGCGTTCTGATCTAGCAATTTTGATATTAAAGTCAACGGTCATGGTGCTTAAATTCAGGCGATGGTAGCTGATTTCGCCCACAGGGCGATCATCCTGATGGAGTGGCGTTGCGCGATCGCACGCATTAAAGATCAGGCCGTAATGGTCGGTGGGGCGACCCGGTTGAACCACCTTCTTGAACCACTGTTCGGCCTGTTCATCAGTGAGCCGGATCGGGCCACCGACCGGAGCCATGGTGTCAGGGTTACTCCACAGTTGGCGAATGAAGGGGGATTTCTGCCCAGGTGGGAGGGCGTAAGTAGACACCGTTAGCTGACATGAGTGATTGTCTTGCCGGTCTCAGTCAGTGAAATGCCGCACCACTCAAGACCCACCAACGTGAGTTCGACGAGCAGAAGTGAGCAAGAAAAAAGCTGAGACTGGATTTGAA
>CAZLYS010000514.1:3622-4336 GCA_964563415.1 uncultured Halomicronema sp. | reverse complement strand
GGGCTTTAGGGGGATTGAGGGGGATCTTTCCATTTCGCAGATGTGTAGTCCAATTTTAGAGAATTGGTATTAGGCCATCGCACCGAGCGCATTAGCATGGTGGCGGCTTGGTGCAACCGTCAAGTCCTGGCACCGATGACCTTTAAAGGACACTGCAACACGGCCCTGTTTGAAGCGTGGGTCGAGGCGGCGTCCTTCTAGTTAATTAAGGATGTGAAAGATTGGCGATATTGTTCACCAAGGCAAGGTGGGCCTGAAAGTCTTGGGTGTCTTGACTTAGTGTTTCACGATGGGATGAGATGGCTTGACAGGTGCAGAACGCCACCAACGATCGCCCTGCACCAGCGTATGCGTTTGCCACTCAAGTTCTGTTTCCGGGTGATCTTGGCGATAATGGCCCCCCCGACTTTCTTCGCGAAAGGTTGCACTCTTGAGAATTAAATGAGCGAGATCCAGCAGGTTGCGAGTTTCACTCCAAAGTCTGAGGTTTTCAATCGAGATTTGAGATACATCTCCTTGCGGTTGCTGTAGACAGGCCAGCAATTTTTGGGTGATAGGTAGGTGATCAAAGTGGATTTTTAACTGTGCGATCGCGGTGCTGGTGGTTGACAGGGTGTTGCCATCACGACTAATTCCGGCCCCTTGCCAAACCCAGTCAGGCAACTCCGTTCGTATCTGCTGCAAACTTGATGCTTCTGCCTCCGTCATGTCGAT
>CAZLYS010000514.1:0-3606 GCA_964563415.1 uncultured Halomicronema sp. | reverse complement strand
AGGCAGTTGCCGCTGGTGCTTGAGAGACGCTCTCAAGGGGACCCAATTGCAGATGTTGTAATTGGCGACCATACACTAAACATTCCAATAATGAATTACTGGCTAATCGGTTAGCCCCATGGACCCCCGTGCTGGCTGTTTCACCAACGGCATATAGTCTGGAGAGGGTTGAGCAACTATCGCAATCTGTGATGATTCCCCCCATCCAGTAGTGTGCTGCGGGTGAGACCGGAATTGGCTGCTGATAAGGATCGATCCCCCACTTTTGGCACACTTTGATGATGTTGGGAAAGCGATATTGCATACGCTCAGGGGTAATTGGGCTCAGATCTAACCAAACGCAATTCGTCTCTGTTTCGGGTTGCTGGGCCAAGTGTTGATAGATAGCGCGGCTTACTACGTCTCGGGGGGCTAATTCTCCTTGAGGATGATAGTCAAAGGCAAAGCGTCGACCCCTGGAGTCAATGAGATGAGCTCCTTCGCCTCGTACCGCCTCACTAATCAGGAACCTAGGAGCACCTGAGATTTTTAAGGCTGTGGGATGAAACTGAAAAAATTCGAGGTCGCGCAGCTGGGCACCGGCGCGCCAGGCCATGGCCACCCCATCGCCCGTACTGGCCGGCGGGTTAGTGGTTTGAGCAAAAACTTGACCGCCGCCGCCCGTAGCGAGAACCACGGCTTTGGCAGGCCATCGGGAAATAGTTTGCGTGGTGACGACGATCGCCCCTTGGCAATGCTCGCCTATGTGCCAGAGATCAAGCACCAGGGTATGTTCAAAAACTGTGATGTTGTCGCGCTGCCGTACGGCTCTGGCAAGTGTGCTCACCACGGCTCGCCCCGTGGCATCAGCAGCATGTAAAACACGCTTACGAGAATGAGCGGCTTCTAACGTGAGCGCTAATTGATCCTGAGTGCGATCAAAAGGGACACCAAATTCCACTAAAGAGTGGATGCAATCGGCTCCCTGCTCGACCAACAACTTCACCGCAGCCGCTTCACAAAGACCGGCCCCAGCTTTTAGCGTATCTTCGAAATGCAAGCTGGGCGAATCTTCAGGGGTGATAGCAGCAGCAATGCCCCCTTGAGCCCAATCACTCGCAGACTGACTCAGAACATCTTTGGTAATTAACCCAACCCGATACTGCTGAGGTAAGCAAAGTGCTGCATAGAGGCCAGCTGCGCCACTGCCAATAACCAAGACATCGAAAGTGGGGACCGGCAAAGCTCTTTCCTCGACAATAGCGGAGTAGGGTTCTGAGCATTTTAGTCGAATCTATGGACGGAAACGAGGCGTCTCAATACCGTTGTCACGATTCACTTAGAGAGCGGATAAGTCAGGTCTCTAAAAACTAAAGCCGACGGAGACAGGTCCATCTCCATCGGCCTTGAATTTTTCCTAACCATCTGAAGCCAGCACCGTATAAGCAAAGTGCTAACTCAAACCGATCAGTCTTTATCGATAAACACCGTTATTAAACCGATCAGCCCCTTCAACCAAGGCTGGATCAGGAGCGGTAACTGCAAACTCATTGAGGTGAGATTTGATGATATCGATCTCGCGGGCGCTCAAATCAGGAATATCCAAAACCGCCTCAACGCTATCGTAGGGAGCGTATTGCAGAATTTTGCCTGCGATCGTCGGGTACATCCCCTTGTACTTGACAAAAGCCTGAACGTTAGCGTTGTTCAAATCCAGTTTGGAACCGTACTCTGTACTCAGCTTGTCGTCGACAGCATTCCGGATCTCTTCGGCCAGTAGTGGTGACTGCCATGCTTGAGATAAAGGCGCTGCGGCAGCGGGCTGTACGTGCATACCTGACCAGCTTCCTAGCAGCATGCCTAGCGACAGCACTAGGCCCAACAACAAACGTTTCATCTACTCAATCCCCTCGTTAGGAAGACTCAACACAACAATTTACTAGAGAGTATCATCTCATTTGCACAGCATTTATAAACAGGATGCTTAGCAAAACGCATTTTTGTTCAATTCTTGAGGTTTTTGCTCTCCAAGCATGGAAGCTAGCCCAGCTCTCTAAACATTTTGCCGGGTTGCCTTAAGTAAGATTGGTCATAGGAACTTGGGTGATCGCCGTACCACTGCTGATCGGTTTTATTAGACAGCGGGCACTTCCCTGGTATCACAGGCTACGTTACGTTCCCCGAGATGAGGCGACTATCCTAACAATCTTAAGCCACCGGCCCGGTTATAGAGAGTGCTCGACCAGGTTCTGGTGGATGAAAGAGTTCGCTTGCTCCTGGCACTGCTGAGTTTTGTGTATGACAATCGCCTCCCCCGTTGCTAACCGTTGGTTAGCTCGCTGGCAACGCCCGCTAGAAGCCATTTTGTTGCCAATGGCAGCTTTGATCGTGGCTCTTTTAATCTTCGGTCTGTTTTGTGCGTTGGCAGGTGCCAACCCTCTGGCTGTATACGGTTCCATTTATAAGGCTGCTTTTGGTAGCTGGAGCGCTTGGCAAAACACCTTGATTCGCGCGTCGCCGCTGATGTTGACGGCGTTATGTACGGCGTTGCCGGCACGACTCGGGCTAGTCATTATTGGGAACGAAGGGGCGCTGGTCATCGGTGGGCTGTGCGCTGTCGTCACGGGACTTAGCATTGGCGAAAGTTTGCCACCCTTCGTTGGGCAAATGGCGATGGCGATCGCCGCCATTGTCGGTGGCGGCCTGTGGATTATGCTGGCTGGGGCGCTCCGTCACTATCGCGGTGTCAATGAAACCATTAGTAGCTTGCTGTTGAACTATATTGCGATCGCCGTGATGAATCATCTGGTGGAAGGGCCGATGCGCGATACCGAGTTTGTCACCAAACCTTCTTCCGCAGAGTTAAATGAAGCGCTTTGGATGGGCAACCTCCCCGGCAGTCGCATTCACTTTGGGCTCATTTACGGCTTGATTGCCTGTGTGATTGCCTACGTCTTGATTCAGCGAACCACCTTTGGCTTTGCGGCAAGAACAGCGGGTGGCAACATCCGAGCGGCTCGCATTGCCGGATTACCGGTCGGTAAATTGACTCTGGCCGTCTGCTTTTTGGGCGGCTCGTGTGCGGGGCTGGCTGGCATGATTGAGGTCGCCGCCGTGCAAAAACGAATTAATGAATCGCTGGTCTCGAATTACGGCTATGCGGGCATTTTGGTGGCCTTTGTCTCCAAACACAATCCCCTGGCGACGATTCTTGTAGCCGTTTTGCTGGGGGGCATTTTGGCGAGTGGCGGCATTTTGCAGCGATCTCATGACCTTCCCGATGCCACTGTATTGGTCTTCCAAGGCATCGTTTTTCTGTGTGTCCTGTTTAGCGATTCGCTCTACGGTCGCCTCCCGTGGTTCCAAGAAAAAAGTGTTGTCTAACTCAGCACGTTGCACGTTCCCCTGCCCCCTCGACCCCTAAACCCTGTGAAATCTCTGCTCCAATAAGGAAACAATATGGCAACTGAAGCACTCGGCTGGTGGGGTGTCCCCCTCGGTATCTTGGCAGGCACGCTGCGCGGTAGCGCCCCCTTTCTGTTTGTCAGTTTGGGAGAGTGCCTGACAGAAAAGAGCGGCAAAATCAACCTGGGTCTAGAGGGCACGCTACTCATGGGGGCCATGAGT
>CAZLYS010000513.1:0-4336 GCA_964563415.1 uncultured Halomicronema sp. | reverse complement strand
AAGGGGTGATCTCGATCCATATACATTGCCCCAAGGGTTAGCACCAGAATTGGTGATGCTGTCGGGAAACAAATGCCGTCAACTTTCTACAGGAGCGATCGCAGCTTCTGGCACCAGTTCATCCAAAATCTGAAAGCGGATGTGATTAATCGCCAAATGCCGGACGGACAGGCTTTCGGGTTTGTTGTCGGCATTGATTTTGCTAAAGGGAATGCCCTTGCCCAACTCAGTGTGATACCAAGCGAGACCCATAAAGTAGCGTTCTGGATAAGGCCCGCGTTCGATCACGTCGTCCACATTAGATTCCATGGGCAACCAACCCACCCCCGGCACATAAAATTCCAGCCAGACATGGTTGAAGTCGGGTTCCAAGGGGAGATGACGATATTCCGGATGGGCTGGACATTTGTAGCGGCCAATCGTGCGACAGGCAATGCCACTAAGGCGGGCCAGCGCCAGCAACACGCCAACGTATTCACCACAGGAACCCACGCCTCGCTCTAGGGCGATATCGGGGGTGTCAATGGTCGGTTGAATGCCGTAGGAGAGGCGATCGTACACGTAGTTGCGAATGCGTAGCATCTTGCGCAACACATTGGTTTCTCGACCGGCCCCCTCCCGTGCCGCTGTCTGAATGATGGGGGTATCCATCGCCAGGTCGTCGTCATCTACCAGATATCGCTGAAATCCTGCCGGTAGGGACTGCTCAGCATCAATATCATCTGGCGTCAGGAAGTATTTCAGGCTGTACATTTCGACGATCGCTTTCCACCCCACGAGGCCACCTTGAAAGGGCTGCAATTGATCAAATCGAAAGACGGCTACTTGTTGTCCATCCTGCTCTTCCACAGTGAAAGGATGACCGATCGATTCAACATGACGGACGCGCTGTCGCCGTGTATTGGCGGGTAGGGCGATGCGCCACTCCACATTATCCAGGGTGATGCCATCCAGTTGAGAGAGTTCTTCGACGTAGGAAATCTCGATCAAGAAGCCGTTGGAGAGGGTGTAGCGTTCCTCCTGATTGGTCTGGAGATAGAGGGGATGGATGAAGGTGCGATCGCGAAAGGTCAATTCATACGGCGACTCACTATTGGGGTTATCGCGAATGAACGGTTCTTCATCGGCGTAAACGATATAGCAAGTCGGCTGACGGTCGGCATCAGGGGTGTAAAACGTAATGCCCGTCGGCGAACTGTAGGGCGTCAGGGCACTAAGTTGCACGGCACCAGTCATGTGCTCTAAGCAATAGACGGTTTGTTCCACTTGGTCACAGACCCAGAGACCCGCTTCATTGACGGCCAGAGTTTCTGGCCCGACGCCGGGTTGCGGAAACTTACCAATTTTGGCTCCGCTGCCCCGATCAAAGAGATGGATATAGCCGGATTTTTGGGAGCTGACGTAAACAATAGACTCCCAAACGGTAACGCCATCTGCTGGGTAGGGTAACCGGGCAAAAAAGGTGGGTTTTAGGGTGGCGCGATCGCACCAAAAAACGGACTCATCCTGGGCGAACCAAAAGGTATCTTGCGCGAATGACAACCCGACCACGTCCATCCAGTCTTTGTCTTCGAGCTGATACGGGTTCAGGATGACCGTGTTGTTGGTTTGAGGATCGATCGAAACCAGATAGCCCCGGACAGTATCGATAGAAAAGAGGCGATCGCCATCGGTAGCCAGTCCAGACAGAGCATAGACCCCAATGGGACGAATGGTCGACGGTCCGGGCTTGTCGCTAGGGAGGCCATGCTCAGGGGTAGACATACGCGAAATCAGCTCCAGACTGGCCGTGTTGGGATTTTTTATAAATCGATTACGGCCCTCATTATAGGGATTCCTGCCCCTTTACTGGCCTGTCGCTGCAATGATGTTGTGAGGACGATTGGATCAATGCTTGAAGTCACTCGCCCTGGCTCGTGAAATATTCTTTTCAGGGTAAATAAATTTACGTCCGCAGAGCTTCATGAGTGAGTTACTTCCCTGAACTCACAAGGAGGTCCAGAAAAGATTTAGAAACGCAGGATTCCGCTATGCTGACAGCCATGCAAATACACGGAGGAAGCCATTTTGGAGTCTGAGGTGATCAATCCAGCAGAGTCCTCTCAGTCGACGATGGGGCGATCGTGGCACGGCAAAGCCACGCTCACGTTTACGCAGCGCGGCGATCGCACGGTGCCGCAAGCGCAAACTCAGGCTCCGCTCAAGGTGCAGCGGCCATTTTATCCCGAGGGGCCAGCAGTCTGTCAGTCGGTGCTGTTGCACACTGCCGGGGGCATGGTGGGGGGTGATCGCCTCAGCTATGACCTGCACCTGGAGGTCAACACCCACGCTTTGATCACCACCGCTGCCGCTGCCAAAATTTACACCGATCATCCCCAGCCCGCCCGCGTCGACGGCACGATTCGCGTTGAGTCCGGAGCCTGGTTGGAATGGTTGCCTCAAGAAGCGATCGTCTTTGAAGGCGCTCAATATCACCAAACTTGGCGCGTGGATCTAGCTGCGAATGCCCATTGGCTCGGGTGGGATCTTCTGCGGTTGGGGCGCACGGCGCGGGGCGAGCGATTTTGTCAGGGCGAGGTGCGATCACGCTTTGAAGTGTGGCATGATGGCCAGTTAATTTGGGTCGATCCGCAACGTCTAACCGGCAGCGAAACGCTATGGCAGAGTTCCCATGGGTTAAAGGGTAGCCCAGTGATTGGCACCCTTGCTTGGGTCGGCGATTTACCGACAGTGGAACTGGTGAAAGCCGCGCGATCGGCTTGGGAAGCCCTGCCCAATCCCCAGGGTGAGGCAGGCGTGACACGGTTGCAGCGCGGTTTGCTGTGTCGCTATCGCGGCCAGTCTACGAGCGCCGCGCGGCGCTGGTTTGTGCAAGTATGGCAGTTGCTAAGACCCCAATACGGTGGCACTTTCACCACGGTGCCCCGCGTCTGGCAGCGCTGATCCTTGCTAAGGAGAGGTTTATACGTCTGTGAGGTTCAGTAAGGATCGGGAATCTAATAATGTGTCAATTTCTCCCCTTTCGGGAGGAGTGCCCGCAGGGCGGGGTGGGTTCGATCTCAAGCACTGCGGTTAACCCACCCCGTGAGCCCCTCCCAGGAGGGGAACCGTGGTCGGCTTTGCTTCAGACCAAATTGAGGACTTTATTTAATCCTCGTTCCTAAGCACCCCGGCAGCTAAAGTGCAGATAAAGATAACCCCCTTTATTGCCCTGGGGCATGTCGGACGCCAATTGACACAAGGATGGTTTAGCGGTGATGAGTGGGTCGTTAGGATCGATTTCGGGACGGATAACCCAGAGATCGGTCGGTTCGGTGAACTGGCTCACCATGTTGGCAAAACTCTCGGTAACGGGTCGCTCAACGACTTCGCCCTGCTTAATCGCAAAGAACACCGGGGGTGTCTGCCAGCCGCTACTTGGTTCATCCGGGTGAAAGCTGCGTTCGACTTCCCACCCTAAACTAAGAAACTTGGCCCCAATCACCGTCGGCTCGGCAAAAATTTTCTCCGTTGAGGCGATCGAGATCGGATTCTCCGAGTGAGCCTGCATAAAGGGGATGAAGCGATCGGGGGCATAGTATTTGGGAAACGCCAGATTATTCACAATCATCAGCGCACTCAATAACCCGGCCACCCAAGTCACCTGCACAAACCGCCGACCACTCAGGCGGCGCTGGCTAAACGGTATTGTCAAGCTGAGCGGGCCAGTGGGCGATCGCCCCTGCCAGTATTTGGCAAAAATGCCCCCGGTCACGATCATCATGGCGGGGTAGTAGGTAAACATGTACCGTAAACCCCGAGTAATGTCGGAGCCGTGGACGTAACAAATTAGGGCAAAGAGTCCCAACATGGCAAGCCAAAAGCCTCCCATAACCACTAATCCCGTATGCCCCTCCGGGTCGCGATTGAGTTGTCGCCCTCCCCGGACCATGGCGGGCACAAATTTTGCAATGAACCCCAACGTCAGCAAAATCGTGACCCCAATTAACACGAAATGGAAGGGCTTTTGAGCAAAGAAATTAGCTGGGGTGACAAAGCTTGTGATGAACGCTGCAAAGGTTTGGGCAATCGGGTTAACGAACTTTATGAGAGAGAATCCTTCTTCTCTCAAAAAGGTCAGTGCTCACATCTCTAGACCGCAACAAACAACCAAGCAACCAAGCAACCAAACGACCAAACAACCAAACGATCAAACGATCAAACGATCAAACGATCAAACGACCAAACGACCAAACAACCAAACAATGAAGCAATCAAACAACCAAACAATGAAGCAACCAAACGATCTGACCACAACAACCATGCACCTTCCCACCACCCTCAACAACATCAACAA
>CAZLYS010000512.1:2494-4338 GCA_964563415.1 uncultured Halomicronema sp. | reverse complement strand
TGTTGCAAATGGTTTGGGATCAACTCGATCAGTTGCCCACTGTCACCCCCTCGGCAACACCACTCAACCCTTCTGAGGAAACAGTTTCAGCCCTGTCAGAGCCGACGACATCGCCGTTAGAGGTAGTCGATTCACGATGACCCTCTAGGAACCTGCCGCCACCTACGAACGTCCATGCATTTGGGCATGTTGTAGGTAGCGATCGCTAACAGGAGCAATTTATCATGACGTATCAATGGCAACGTTGGGCTTCCGCCGGACTCACCACTAGCTTGGTGCTGCTCAGCATCGTTGTGCCGGGACGAGCACAAACGACCCCTGAGACCAATGAGTCTCCCGACACGAGTGAACAACCAGAATCAGAAGAGGCAGACGATCCGATCGCGCTGCCGGATGAGGAAGTCCGCTTTACTTGTGAAATGCACAACGGGCAGCCCACGGTGATGTATGCGCCGGTCAGTCAACCCGGTAATTTATATGCTTGGGCCACTCCCGAAGATATGGGGAGCGCTTGGCCAGCAGAACGACGTTGCACCGAAATCAGTCGCCGCCTGGAAATGTATCGCCCAGATGGCTTGCTAGAACTACAAACTGGCCGCGAAAACGGTTACAACACTGTCTGCGTCACGACTGAAGCTGACGCCAACTGCCGCATCGTGTTTACGGTGCCCGCCGGACAAGATCCCGTGCTGACCCGCGATCGCGTGTTTGACAACCTGGTGCTGGCCGACCAGGGACAAACCACTCAAGGAGTGACCACCTTCACCGAAGGCGATAACCTGCTAGACGATATTAGTGATGTGCTTGGGTTTCCCACACGCACCCCTGCCGGCAGTCAAGGAACGGGTGATATCAACCTGCGACCCTTTTTGGATCCGGCTGATGGCGGCACGGGCACACAGCTCAACCAGCGCGGTGGGCGGCTCTTAAATCCAGACAATTTTTGAATCCTCCCAGGGTGATCGCGTAGGATGAGGGCGATGTGTTGAGCGATCGCCCGTATGACGGCAACCAGCCCCAAAAAACCAGCTTGGGCCGGTGATGACTTCCTCTCGCAGGTGGTTAACCGGCTCATTCAGACCAAGCCGCTCTATGCGCTGATGAAGCGGCAAGCGCGGCAGGTGCTGATCAAAACCGCCGAAAAAAATGGGATTCCCTGGCGACAAACTTGCGCTGAGTACGCTGCGTCAGACATTGCCGCCCAAATTCAAGCCATTCAGAATCCTGAGATCACCTACCCCGACTATTATCAGGTGCCCTTTCACGCCTATGAGGCGGGCAACTTGTGCTGGCAAGCTGCCTTTGAAGCCGAGTCGGCGACTTACTCCATGGCGTTACGGGTGTGGCCCGAGGAGACGCTCACTTGGCAGGCCGCCCAAGACCGTCTACGCAGCAGTTTTCATCAGGTCTTAGCTGACTACTTGACTCAGCCCGTCAACAATGCGTTAGATATCGGTTGCTCCGTCGGCATCTCGACCCTAACGCTGCACCACTGGCTCCAGCAGCGATCGCCCACCGTCCAAACCACTGGCCTTGACCTGTCTCCCTACATGCTGACCGTCGCTCAGGCCCGCGATACCCAGCATGAAATCTGCCGTTGGCTCCATGCAGCAGCCGAAGACACGGGTCTGCCGTCAGCCGCTTTTGATCTCATTTCCTTGCAATTCGTCACCCACGAACTACCTCGCACCGCCAGTCGCGCCATTTTTCAAGAAGCCCTAAGGTTACTGCGTCCTGGGGGCACCTTGGCGATCGCCGACAATAATCCTAAATCACCCGTAATTCAAAACTTGCCACCCGTCATTTTTACCCTGATGAAAAGCACCGAACCCTGGAGCGATGAT
>CAZLYS010000512.1:0-2474 GCA_964563415.1 uncultured Halomicronema sp. | reverse complement strand
ATCGAAGATGCTCTAAACGATTTGGGCTATCAACGAATCACCACCCATGAAACCGATCCGCGCCATCGCGCCATTTTGGCCCAAAAACCCGAGTAGCGATCGCTCGCATCAAAGATCATCATCCTCTGAATGCAGCCCAAGAAGACACTCTACTTGACCAGGCCACCCTGGATAGCTGCAACAGATATCTGGCCAACATGACAATTCCGTAGGGCTGGCCCTTCCCGAAGGGTATTCCGCACTCCGCATTATGCTATATCAGGTTCAAGATTTTTTGAGCCCTTTGAATTGTCGCTGTAGGGCTGCTGGATCAGTAGGAGCATTTCCATACCGCCAGCGGCTATAAGTTTGGATAATCGCCAGCACCTGCTCTCCCTTAGAAAATTGGGACTGTTGAGCTAGGGCCTGACCATATTCCAGCGGGGTTTGCGTTGGGTGCTTAGGATGACCTTGAGCAGCCAGCCAAGCCAACATTTGCTGATAGAGCCGTTCCACAGCAGGCAATTGCCGTAGGCGAACCTGTTGTCGCCAGCGTCGCCATCCTTGCCAGGCCAGCCAGCCCACAAACGTCAATCCCATCAGGCTCAGCAGCGCTGCCAAGAAACCCACTAATCCTTCACTAAAAAAGCGAATCAAGCGGGCAAAAAAGGCGACTAGCCAAGTCAACACACTAGTGAGCCAGCCTGTAACCGGCGAAGGGAGCCAACCAGCGACCCAGTTCCAAAATTGTCGCAGCACCGAAAACGTTTGACTGTCTTTGATCGATGGGGGCAGGACTTCATGCCCCGGAATGGGATCAAACCCAAACCAGCCAAACCCTGGGAAAAAGACTTCGGTGATCGCATAAGCATCCGTGTTGCTGACCACGTAGTATCCCGTGAACGGGTTAAAGCGACCGGTCCCAAAGCCTGTCACCAGACGAGCTGGAATATCGATGCTGCGCAACATCACCGTCAGCACCGTGGAAAAATGATCAGGATAACCGCCCTGATAGGTGAATAAGAACGCTTCTACCAAGTCTTCATCGGTTGCAAAAAAGGGCAGTTCAGTTTGAATCGTGTAGTTTTGCTTCAGACTCTGAGCCAGATACAGAGCCTTTTCGTAGGGATCAGTCAGCGGTTTAGGAGACTGGGCCAATAGCGCCTCTGTTTGCTGGCGCACCCGATCGCGAATGGCTGGCGGCACCTGCAGATAGACCTGCTTCATGTCATCGTCATAGATTTGCTGCGCCTTACGGAGTTCGGTGCGATCGCGATAAGGCACGTCGGAGACGACACTATACGTAATGCCTTGGGTGAGCGGAATGGGCGATCGGAGAGAGCCTTCGGCATCAATAGCCACCTCAAGCGTAGGGAAATAGAGCTCATCGGCCTGATATAGAGCCGGAATCAGATTGGGCAAGTCATTCACAACCGTGTATGTCTGCACCACCTGCCGCTGTCGCCCCTGGGTGTTGTAGTGCAGCATGTTGTACGCCGCAGTCGGCAACTTTGTTTGAAAGGAAACACCCGATCGCTCAAACACCTCGACCTCATCATTACGAGAAATTTCCCACCCTTGACTGGTGTAGCGATCAAAGGAGAGGACCCGCCAAAAACCAGGCGCTTGCGATCGGACTCGCATCAGCACTCGCGGCTCTAAGGTACCGCGCAGATTTTGATTCATCTGCTGGCTAAAGCCGTAGTAGTTGGTGTCATCAAACTCGCCAGGTCCTTGGGAGATGCCCTGAATCTGCGTGCTATCGCCGCCTGCCCCCGCCCCCTCAAGCTCTGGGGTAATGCCTGACCCTGCAGCATAGCCAGGATTCACAATCTGATCACCCGTGAATTCGCCCTGGAAGTCGACCGTACTACTAATCGGAAAGTTGCGAATTTGATACCCTGGCAGGCGGGGCAGCGCAGCAAAGATCGCTAGGCCCAAGCCCAGCGTTAACAACAAGAGCCAAACCAAGCGCTTGAGGGGCAAAGTCGATCGCAGATTTGCACCGGTGGGTAGCGATAGCAGTTGTAGCCGCGATTGATAGTCCAGAATCAAAACGGGGAGGGCGATCGCCAAAAAGCCAATCAGCATCGGGGCAAAGGTCAGCGACTGACTCACTGTGGCCGCTACCCCCAATAAAATCAAGCCGATAACCATGGAGTAGCCCAAATCTTTGCGACGGGGCATGTCAAAGCTATGCAGTACCTGCAAATGAATCAGCAACGTCGCTAGCTGAATCCGGGTGTCACTCTGGTTGTCTACCAAACCGGCCAAAAAGATGCCCAACGCCATCAACATGCCAAAGGCAATACAGAACTTCACCGCGATGTTGCGCTGGTGTCGGGCTTGCCAACTCCAATAACCGCCCACAGCACTGAGGGGAATCGCCAAGAGATTCCAATAAGATGCTTGCGTGACCCCTGCCGCAGCAACCGAGACCGATGCGATGCTCACCCGGACCAACAATTGCACCCAGATCCGCAACTGCACCGATT
>CAZLYS010000511.1:0-4341 GCA_964563415.1 uncultured Halomicronema sp. | reverse complement strand
ATCCTCCATTTTTCTCGCTACTTCTCTTTTTCTGACTATAAGCTGCCAAAAAGGTGACAGTTCTCCTGAATTAGTCATTTTTAATGGGACCATTTACACAGCAGAAACGGAAAATCCACAAGTAGAAGCCGTAGCTGTAGCAGACGGTAAAATCCTCCAAATAGGTACGCAGGAAGAAATCATGAAACTTGCCGGGCCTAACACCCAGGAGCTAGATCTCCAAGGAAAAACCATGATCCCGGGCTTTATTGAAAGCCACGGCCACATCATGGGCCTTGGATATGAAAAGCTCAACCTGGATCTCAGATACGCAAAGAATTATCAGGAAATAGTAGATATGGTGGCTGAAGCCGTGAAGACTACTCCGAAAGGTGAATGGATATTGGGGAGAGGCTGGCATCAAAGGAAGTGGGACCAGGACCATCCGAAGATAGTTACCGGCTACCAAACCCATGACCTACTCAGTGCGGTAAGCCCTGATCATCCAGTATGGCTCAGACATGCCAGTGGGCACGCTGCCTTTGCTAATGCAAAAGCCATGGAAATAGCAGGAATCACTTCAGCCTCCGAGTTTACGGATGACGGAGAGATCATTAAAGATGAGAATGGCCAACCTACCGGCGTATTTACAGAAGTAGCTGCTTCACTAGTGGGCAAATATGTACCGGAGACTACGCCTGCCAAACATGCCAAGGCATTAGAGCTAGCCATAGAAGAGTGCCTAAAACACGGGATTACCTCCTTCCAGGATGCTGGTTCCGGTAATATGGATATTGACTTGTATGAGAAGTTCAAGGCAGAAGACAGGCTGGACATAAACCTATGGACCATGCTACACGGAAGAGACAGTGCTTTACTGGAAGGCTGGTATGGAAAAGGTCCCCAAATAGATCCAGATGGCCACCTCACGGTGAGAGCCATTAAATTGTATGCTGATGGAGCCCTCGGTTCCAGAGGTGCCTGGTTACTGGAAGCATATGAAGACAGAATAGACCATTTTGGCAACCGGGTAATGCCCCTGGAATACATCACTAAGGTTACTGAAGATGGTTTGGCAAATGGCTTCCAGGTATGTACCCATGCGATAGGAGACCGCTCTAACCAGGAGGTTCTCAACATCTATGAAGAGGCTTTTGAAGAGGCAGGCAAATCAGGAGAGGACGTGAGGTTCAGAATTGAGCATGCCCAACATCTGGACCTGGCAGACATTCCCCGTTTCAATGATTTGGGAGTAATTGCTTCCATGCAGGGAATCCACATGGCTTCAGACAGACCCTGGGCTATTTTCAGGTTGGGAAAACAAAGAATCATCAATGGAGCTTACGTCTGGCAGAAGCTCTTACAGTCTGGCGCCAAAGTGATCAATGGAACAGACACTCCTGTAGAGCCAGTGAACCCTATCCCATGCTTCTATGCTTCTGTCACCAGAAAAACCATTAAAAAAGAACCAGAGGGAGGCTATGAAGCTGATCAGAGAATGACACGTGAGCAGGCCCTTCGTTCTTATACCCTGGATGCTGCTTACGGGGCATTTGAGGAAAACATCAAGGGGTCCATTAAGGTTGGTAAACTGGCGGATTTTACCATCCTTTCTCAGGATATCATGACGGTTCCTGATGACTTAATCATGGATACTAAGGTAGAGATGACCATAGTGAGAGGAGACAAGAAATATGAAGTCCAAAATAACCAACTAAGCATACGTTAATTTCCATGGCAAAAATTTATCATCTGGCTACTTGTAACACCTGCCAGAGAATCATTAACGAGTTAGCTCCTTCTGAGGAAGTAGCATTGCGAGAAATCAAGTCTGAACCCATTACCCAGGAAGAACTCGAGGAAATGCATGCCTTGGCAGGATCATATGAATCCTTGTTCAGCAGACGCGCCATGAAGTACAGAAGCATGGGCCTGAATGAGATGGAGCTAAGTGAAGCAGATTACAAGAAATACATCCTGGAAGAATATACCTTTCTGAAAAGGCCTGTTATACTGGCTAATGGGCAAATCTTCATCGGGAATGCCAAGAAGGTAGTTCAGGCTGCCAAAGAAGCATTGAGCAGCTAATCATACACCCGCCTCCAACTGATGAGGTGAATAGAAGAAATAAAACTCCCTATTAACTGATAGATAATGGGGAGTTTCTTTTTACTCATCAGGGTATTTACTTTCAAGTCATTACTACCATTACGGAGTTGAGAGAACTCTATGAGGGGCTCCTTAACACTTAGGGCAATGGAAGAACTACTCCCTACATAATCTGGTAAGCCTGTATAAGACCGAATAAGTTTGGTAGAAAAGACTTGTGGATCCTGATAGGTGTAATTCACTAGTTGGAAGGTGTCTCGCCTAAAGGTCATGGTCCAACTGGTTTCCCAGGGCATTTCTGAAGAATCCGCTCGAGCGAGTATCCTTCTCTGTCCTATAGCAATTCTGATTCGGGTATTTTCCTTATTCCTGATCAGAAATAAAGTCCCTTCTGTATTACCCAAAACATTGCCAAGGATTAACCACCTTGAGGTATCCGCTTCTGCCTTCCCCACAGGCTGAAAAATCACATTCTCTCTGTGGTCATCTGCTATCAGCTTAATGTACTTGATAGTACTATCCTTTCTGATTTTCAGCTTGGTCCGGATAAAATTCGGCTGGGAACTCAGTTGGCTGTAAGGCCATATCACTAAACAGCAGACAAAGAATATAAAGCTATGCCTTCTTATAAATGCTTCTCTCATAGCTGCTCAGGAGGTAGTATTCGACAAATAGCTAGCATCTCTTAAAGATGAGGTTAATCCCTCAATAGTAAAAACACATGCAGAAGAAATTTCCCCCTTAGTAGCTATAACCAAACTAATATGAACAAGTATCTACTTTTTTTAATGGGTCTCGTTTTTCTCGGGAGAACCCTGGCACAAGATAAGCCCAACGTAATTTTCATTCTGGTCGATGATCAGCGGTATGACTTTCTCAGCTTTCTGGATCACCCCTGGATAGAGACACCTCACATCGACAAACTCGCAGCCAATTCCATTTATCTGGATAGGGCCTATGTAACTACCTCACTTTGTTCTCCAAGCAGGGCTTCTATCCTTACAGGCCAGTATACACATATGCATGCAGTACTGGATAATGACACGCCTCTACCTGAGAATATGATCACCTTTCCGCAAGCGCTACAAAAAGGAGGTTACACTACTGCCTTCATTGGGAAATGGCATATGGGAGGTGCTAATGATATGCCCAGAAAGGGGTTCAATCACTGGGTATCTTTTAAGGGGCAGGGGGCATACAAAAACCCCTTGCTAAACATCAATGGACAAACGTCCTCAGCGGAAGGATACACACCTGATATACTAACAGGGGAGACGATTTCTTTTTTAACTGAGCAGAAGGATGCTGATACGCCTTTTTTCTTATACCTTTCTCATAAGTCCATTCACGAGGACTTTACGCCTGCCCCCAGACATGAAGGGAAGTATAAAGGCGTACCCATTCCTGCTCCAGATCCCGAATTTGAACAACAAGGAAAACCTGAATGGGTGAAACGTCAGCGGAAAAGCTGGCATGGTGCGGAGAGAGACTACAGCATTCAAGACTACGGTTCTTATCAATCATTCTTTCAGAAATACAGTGAGTGTATGCTGGCTGTAGATGAAAGTGTAGGTAAGATTACTGAATACCTGGAAGCTTCTGGCCAATTAGAAGAAACGGTCATCATCTACTTTAGTGATAATGGCTACATGATGGGGGAACACGGGCTGATAGATAAGAGGGTCATGTATGAAGAAAGTATCAGGGTACCGGCTTTCCTTCATTGGCCGCAGAAGTTTCCTACGCCCGTAAGAAACGTAGACTTCTTTCTGAATGTGGATATAGGTCCAACCATTCTTGACATCGCAGGCATACAGGTACCTACAGAGATGCAAGGCAGGTCTATCTATCCACGTCTTCAAGGCCAGGATGACAGTTGGCGGACCTCATTTGTATATGAGTATTTCAATGACCCTAATGCCGTTCAAACCCCAACTATGTTTGGACTCAGAACTAAGAAGTATAGTTATGCTACCTATTATGGGGTTTGGGACTTGTTTGAGTTATATGATCTTGAGAATGACCCTTCTCAAAAAGTGAATCTGCTGGGAGATATACACTATGGATGGGGGTATGGGGACTTTCTCAAATTTGTACGACTACAACAACCTGACATTTACCCCACAGTAGAGAAACTGGAGAAAGAACTTAAAGAAGAGCTAGCGGCCATTAACGCTAGCAGAGCTCCTGTATGGAGAACATAAAATAAGCCAGTAGGAAGGTGATCCTACTGGCACTCTTTTTTGTTAGTTA
>CAZLYS010000510.1:0-4343 GCA_964563415.1 uncultured Halomicronema sp. | reverse complement strand
ACCTACGGGTTTCAGGCTGAATACCAAGACATCGTGACAGCAGAGTATGAACCTGCCTCCTTCGACAAGATTTACTCGGTGGGGTGTGTCGAGCATATTCCCGCTCAGCAGTTACTGCCAGCGGCTAAACGGTTAGCCCAGGCGCTCAGGCCCAATGGCCGCATCGTGCATCACTTTTTTTGTCAGCTCAATGAGGCCCCGCCGACTCGCTTGTTTGCAGCCGGTATCAAGATGTTTCCAGGGGCAGAATTGACGGCTCTCAGACACCATCTAAAGGTTTTTGACCAAGCTGGGTTAAATATCGTCCACCAATCCATTCACAACTATCGCCCCACTTTAAAGGCATGGTATGACCGTTTAGTTGAGCATCAGGAGGAAGCCATTCGCCTGATCGGCATTCCTAATTACAACCGCTATTTGTGTTATCTGGCAGATGCTTGGCGTTTATTTGACGATCGCGACCTCATCCTCACGCGGTTTGTTTTGCAACGCCAGGATGCTCCGGTCAAGCTGCAAGCCGAGGTCACTTGCCAGATCGCTCAGCCCATCTTATCGGCTGAAAATAAGCAAGAGGTACTGGTATGAACGGCTTGATTCACCAAAGTGCCTATGCCAAAAGCCTGCGAGCAGAATTGCCCAAAGCTGCTTTTGCGCCTGATCTCAGTAAGCTCTATTTATTAGTCATCAACCTAGCCATCTTAGGATGCGGCTGGGGTATCGGTGCCTAACTGCATCAGTGGCCAGCACAGTGGCTCTGGCTCTATCTTCCTTTTGCCCTGGTGATGGCAAATAGTGTCATGTTCATGGCCTTTGGTAGCCACGATATGATGCACGGCAGTGTCACCCGTAACCGTAAGCTCGCCTATGGCCTAGCAGTCTTGACGCATACCGTCCTCTGGATGCCCCCCACCCTTTGGAAGATTGTCCACAACCGCATTCACCACAACAAAACCAATCAACTCGAAGATCCTGACCGCAACTATTATTTTTGGCAGCCCAACACGATTGGCAAACGGTTGCAGGCATGGCTGTTTCCGTCTTCAACCATAGCTTTACCTGGGTTGGCCGTCAGTCTGATGACGGTGTGGGGCATTTATGCGTTACGCAATAGTCTCTCCATTCTGATCTGGAACGGGAAGGCTCCAGTTTTAGCGCCAGCCCCATTACGGGCCACCCAGCGAGAAAGGCTGAAAATCGCGGGAGAATTGGCCGTGATTACCCTCCTACACTTAGGCATCCTGACCTGGCTAGCATTCAACCCCTTACAAATCGCGCTCGCGTATCTCTTGCCGATCGCTTTGGGCCATGCCGGAATGATGGCCTATATTTTTACCCACCACTTGGTGTGTCCCATTACGGAAATTAACGATCCTTTAGTCAATACGCTCTCTCTGCGTCTGCCAAAGTGGATTGACGCTCTCCATCTGAATTTCTCTCACCATGCTGAGCACCACATTTTTCCGGGCTTGAATTCTGACTATTACCCGCAGGTGAGAAAGTTGTTACACGAGCACGATCGCCAAGGGTATGTCGTCAGTGCAGCAGAGGCTTGGCAAATGCTCCTCTCAACACAGCGCCTATACCTGGATAACGTCACCCTTACTGACTGGCAGGGGCAAGCACGATCGTCCTGCCATCTCCTAATCGAGATGGATGAAAACCAATTAAAAATTTAGATAACGCTTTTGCAACAGTCGTCTAAGCGGTTCTGTCGCAAAAATAGAGTCATTTGACAACCGCTAGATTTGCCCTGTTTTTGTATTCCTTAAGCACAGACGGCTCCGTTGACCTTGATCGCCTCGACTCATACCAATTTAGTTTTGGGATGTCCCATATAGCTGCTGTCCAGAATGAGCACTATTCGGTCGCTGTTTTGGCGCAACTCAAATTACACGTGGGGCATTTCAAAACTAAAACCGTATAAACCATATCTCTCGTTCCTTTTGGCAAGAAACATCCCCTACACCGTGATTAGTGCAGGGGATTGTGCTGTCGAGTTGAGTTGCGCAGGAGGAGAAAAGTTGGGTTGCCCCTAACGGCTGTAACGAACACCGCGATAGGTCATTTCAGCAGCGATCTGTTGACGCTGATGAATGTTGTACTGCTTTTGAGCATAAGACTTACCCCGGAAAGTCAGGGTCTCGCTAGTTTCAGTAGCTTCGATCGCAGGAGTGGAGGCTTCGTAGGACTGGCCGAGGAAAGAGAGTTGCATAGTGGGGACTCCATGGTGTGTGTGCGTTGTTATTGATAGAAACAGCCGGTTTCGGTCAGCTTCCTGGCACAAAAGTGTGTTCTTGCTCACGGGGAGCTGTGATAAGGTCTCGTCAGCCTCACTGGGTGATGCAAATAGAGGTCGTGATCAGGTTCCGAGAACTACTGTCAGGACATGAATAAAAGCGCTGACCCCATGGGGTCAGCGCTTCATGGAGCCCACAAGATGATTGACTCGCGCTGTAGTTCGAGCCCCAAGCTTAAATAAAGCCCCCTCAACGCAATTCATTAAGGGGGCTGGAGTGTGTGTGAATGGAACGTCATCGGGAGGAAAGGCCAGGACTTAAGCAATGGCGTCTTTCTCTAAATTCTCGCGACGCAACTCGTCAAAGTCGATCGCATCCTTGTCTAGGTTTTCACGACGGAGCTGGTCAAAGTTGACGCCGCCCGCAACCTGAGTCAGTTGCTCATCCGCAATGGCATCTTTGTCGAGATTTTCCCGGCGCAGTTCGTCAAAATCAACCGCATCTTTGTCGAGGTTTTCGCGACGGAGTTGATCGAAGTTAACGCCCCCAGAAACTTGCGTCAGCGCTTGCTCAGAAATGTGCTCGTTGGTTTGCTGATTGGTGTTGGCCATGAGTACTAACTCCTTGGTGGAAATGAAGTATTCCGTTTGAACATCTTCAATGTAGCTAGCCTAAAGAGGGGTTACGTTATACCCAGATAAGACTTCCCAGAGCGGGTTTCAGCCATCGTTCAGTCAATATTCAGATTGGTGACTCGAACTACTCAATGTCCTCGGTGATCGCGGCTCTGTGGGCTCGCGATCACCTCCTGATCAAACTACAATTCTCTTAGTGAACTGCTGGGATATCCCTGATGAAAGCGAGTTTGTGTGCGACTGCCCTCACTGCCCTTACGCTCCTGCCTCAAATCGCTCTGGCTGAGACTTTTCCAACTGGGCTGGAAGTGGTGAGTGAATTTCCTAGAGACTATCCCCCCGGTAACATCGCCGTCACCCCTGATGGACGGTTGGTCATGAGTTTGCATCAGTTCTATGGCACTGAGTTCAAGGTCGTAGAGGTACTGCCCAATGGTTCTGTGCAACCCTTCCCCAATGCTGACTGGGCCTCGACTCCGGATGAGAATGGCATCGGTCTCAATAATGTCTTGGGCATCCGTGCCGATGGCGACGGTGTGGTGTGGATGTTGGATAACCCTGGGGAGGGAGGGACGGGGCGCTTGGTGGGTTGGGATACCCGCAGCGATCGCCTGCATCGAATCATCTATCTGGCTCCGCCCGTGATTCCAGACAACACTTTCCTGAATGACTTTGCCGTGGATCTCTATCACGACGCCATCTACATCGCCGATACTGCGGGGGGTAGCAACTCCGCCTTGATTGTGGTGGATCTGCAAACTGGTTATGCTCGGCGGGTATTAGAGGGAAATCCCTCCATGCAGCCGGAGGATATTGCCCTGGTAGTGGACGGCACCACGACCATGTTAGGAGGGCAAGAGGCTCGCATCGGTGTCAACCCGATCACCCTCGATCCTAGTAATGAGTGGGTGTACTACGGTCCCATGTCAGGCCAGTCCCTCTATCGCATCCGCACCACCGACCTCCTGGACACCTCCCTCTCCCCTGAGGCCCTGGCAGCCCAAGTAGAACGGTTTGGCGATCGCCCTATCAGCGATGGCATCACCATTGATGGCGGGGGCAACATTTACATCTCTGACATTACCCACGATGCGATCGGAGTGGTTGACCCCAGCGGTGCGTATCAAGTGCTTTACCAAAGCGAGGATCTGAGCTGGGCTGACGGCTTTGGCTTTGGCCCCGACAACTATATCTACGTGACGATCAACCAGTTGCATCTCTCCCCTGCTCTCAACCAGGGAGAAGACCGCTCCCAGCCACCCTATTATCTGCTGCGGTTTCCAGCGATCGAGGCTGGTATCGTTGGTCGGTAATAGGGTGCTAAGTTGCATGGGGAATCCCTCTACCTCCTGAATTCCCATAGTCATAAGCTGGAACTGCATCCTAGTGACTGGTAATCACGCCTGGCTACAACCAAAGGGCACCTCGAAAAATAGCCAAGGTGATCTCACTATGAGATCCTGAAATGATT
>CAZLYS010000509.1:0-4345 GCA_964563415.1 uncultured Halomicronema sp. | reverse complement strand
CCTGGGTTCTGGGACCCTTTCAGAAATGTCTCTAGCCCTGAAACTTGGCAAACCCTTGGTGATGCTAAATATCCAATCGGAGCTGGTGGACGTGTTATCTACTCTGGCAACGACTCCGATCGCGATCGCGCCTACGGTCGAAGCGGCGATCGCCCAAACTCAGACTTTTCTCTCCCAATAAATTGCACAGGCTATCAAAACGCTCATTCCCTAAGCGCTAGAGAGTCCCCCTTTGAGAGCGATGGCTTGTCCACAGAGAGTCCCTTGTCTTGACGCGCCCAAGAAATGCAAAGATTGGCTAACAGCTTACCCTTTACCCCAAGTGAGTAGGCTCATTCTGAAAAGACTTGTTAGTCTAATTAAAGAGCGCTCTCGTTATACTTTTGGGCCAGCGCACATCTTCTCGGTCTCAATGAGATTTTGGTAGTAGCCCCGGTTCTCCGTAGATTGAATTGTTCGCCACTCGGTTTTCCTTAGGCCATTATCTGGTTTTTCACAATGCCCAATAACTCCTCCTCCAAGGACGATTTTCTAACCCCCCGGAGTACCTACTGGGGAAAGCCTACGTTACCCAATCTGACGTTTAACGCCAACTTGCAGGAGTTCGCCCAGCGGGTTTCGTATCTTTGCAATTTGGAAACCGGGGGCAAAATTGACGCAGAGGATGCCTATCAAGAAATCAAGCAGTTATGGAAGCAACTCAAGTCATCCAAAAAAAATCTGCTCGATACCCCACCCCCTGAAATTGGCCCAGATGACTTGCCAGATTAAGTGCATTGGCGATCGCATGCCCGGCTGATGTGTTTTCCTGAGTCACCGACGGCATTATAGTTGGAGATCGCTAATAAACTCTTCTCCATTAATGGCTTGGTCTAGTGCTTCTGAGCGTAAGTTATTGATCAGGCTTAGGGGCGCGAGCGGCGATTGCACGACTGCATTTTCCATGAATTGAGCTGTCAAGGCCGCATCATAGCGTGGGTCTTGTCTGAGGTGGCGGAACATAAACACCAACGCCAAGGTTTGGAGATAGTCTTGGGCCACCTCCGGGCTGGTGCCTAAAAGCTCATCTGGTACGGGAATCAAAGCTTCACTCTCAGTATCCCAGTCAATGACTGAGAAATGAGTGGTGTCACTAACCAGGGCCAAATAGCGATCCGGTGTTTGTAGCCAAGTGAACGGTTCAATTTGTTCTGGTAGCGCAGGGGCAACTGTGTCAGCAGTAGACCCAAATATCATTGTCGGCACCGCAATATTCGCAAAACCTGAAGGGCCAAAAATATCTCGCCCGACTGGGTTGACTGCCAAAATCGCTTGCACGCGATCGTCCCGCAACTCTGGTGCCTCCAGGGCAACCGCAGTCGCCTGACACTGAAGCAGTAAGGAAGGATTGAGATAATCTGGCTGCGGCGTACAGGCTTCTAGTAGGGTTTCAGCACTATAGCTGGCTCCTGCTAACGCCAATGCCGTATATCCTCCAAATGAGTGACCAATCACACCGACATTCTGGGTATTGAGGCGATTGCGCAAATCTGGACGACTGGCTGCCAACTGCGTTAACTCGTCTAATAAGGCAGAGACATCTAGAGGACGATTAGCAAATTCGCGATCGTTGATCAGTTCTGGAGACAATCCCGATAGTAATTGGCCAATCTGCTCGCTATTACTGCCAGGATGGTCCAAAGACACGACTGCAAAGCCCCGCGCAGCCAAAAAGTTGGCCAAATAGTCGTAACTTGTACGGACATCGCCTAACCCATGTGAGATCACAATCACTGGCATGTCATTCGGTAGCGCTTGGTTGGATAGGCGTGGTCGCGGTAAGAACAGCGTTGCTTCCACTTGGCGCTCTGGCAACTGCACCAGCTCTTGAGTAACGCCGAATCGCGGTAGCTCAAAAATGAGTTGTTGGATTTCCTGGCTTGCTGCAATGTCCTCTGATGAGGCTTGCTGAGCGGCTTCGGCTGCTAACGCGTGCACTAACGCAAAGGCTCGCTCAGCATCATCCAGCGTGGCGAAGACATCTTGAGCGACTGCTAACCCTGCGGCTAGATCGATACGAATACCGGGGGTGGGATATTTCTTTAGAAAATTGATGAGCGTTAAGCCTTCAGCTTCGTCGGCTGCGGCTAATATGACCCCAGCTCGAATGGCCAAAACTCCCCGTTGTCGTGCAGGCGTTTGCACAATGTCACCTAGGAGCTCCAGCAAAGTAAGGCCCTGATTAGTGTTTAAAAACTGAGACAGATCAGTCGGACTCAGCTCCGCTCGTTCCGTCAAAATTGACCGCAGTGTTGCTAACTCTTCTTCGGTCAAGTTAACGTAGCTCGCATAGGCAGAGAGCTGTGTGCTCAAACCTTGGCCCTGGGCAAAGGCTTCTAAATCTTCAATCGGAATTGTGCGCTCAAGAATGCCATAGCTAATGATGAGTTCTTCTGCACTCTGGGCAGGCATCGCTGCGGCCAGTAGTCCAAGCCCGGTTAGGGCGATCGCCTGTCGTCCTCGCTTACTCACTCCGGAGCAAACCCTCCGGATCAAATCGCCTACATCCACCATAAATGTGCCAGATTGACGGTTCAAGGCTACTCCCTGGTTGCGTCATCCCCCTTGTTGAATGACCGGAGTCTCTTTAACCTTTACATGCTGTTTGGAACCATTTCCTGAAGTAATTCGTCTAAAAAGCCTTCACAAGCATCCATGAGAAGATCAATGACGTAGCGAAAGCCCTCTGCCCCACCGTAATAAGGATCCGGAACTTCAGTATCGGTATGGTGGCGACAAAAGTCACAGATCTTCTTGACTTTATGAGTGTATTGGTCTTGCGGATCAAGCCGCAGGATGTCGCGGTAGTTGTCGTCATCCATTGCCAAAATCCAATCAAAGGCTTGAAAATCGGTGACTTGTAGTTGCCTCGCCCGTCCAACCAACTCGATCCCCTGCTGCTTTGCCGCTTGAGTCATGCGTCGATCGGGTGGGCTGCCAATGTGATAACTTGAGGTCCCGGCAGAGTCGCAACTAACTAGATGAGTGAGTCCGCGCGATTGCAGCAGATGGCTCATGATGTTCTCTGCTGAAGGGGAGCGACAAATGTTTCCCAAGCAGACAAACAACAACCGGGTAGTCATAATTCCTCGTGCAAATCAGGTTGGCTTTCGGAGGTTAAGGCAAATATCAGGCGTCTGGCGGTCTCTAAGACAGCTCACCCGTCTAGTCTAAGCAGAATTAAGGATTTTGGGAGATCAAGCTGCTTAGTCAGTGTGGAATGACGACTAACCAGAATGGATGATCATGTTGGTGCAAGACATCCTACTCACCTCACCCTATTCAGGTCGCAATAGCTCACGCCTCAGCCGCTGCATATAAAATGCAAGCGGTGAGGCTTTGGCAGCGATTAATTAGCCAATTCTGGATCTAGAGGAGATTGCTTTAGCCCAAATTAGGTAAGTTGAGACCACCCGTCAGGGATTCCATCCGCTCGCGCATCGTGTCGGTTGACTTTTGATATGCATCTTGCATGGCGGCACTCACTAAGTCAGCAAGCACTTCTGCCCCTTCGTTGAGAGCATCGGGAGAAATCTCGACTCGGCGCGGTTCTTGGTTGCCACTTAAAAAGACCTTGACCAAGCCGCCACCTGCCTGACCTTCGATTTCCATTTGTTCAAGATCTTCTTGCAGTTGCTTCGCACCCTCTTGAATTTGCTGCGCCTTTTTGACTGCGTCAGCCAACTCTTTCATTTTGCCGAGACCGAAGCCAAATCCTTGCCCTTGAGACATGGTAAGTATTTCTCTCCTTTGACTGAGTGCAGTTTCAAATTATTCGATTCTACTTTACTGTGCCTTGCGGGATTCATTGCGTGGGGAAAACCGCCTTGGTCATCGCCTCATATCAGGTTTAGGTCGATGAGGAGGACTTTTTGGGAAAACGGAGATACCCCCCAGCTCGTTTCAGGTTATCGGCTTGAGGCCGAGCGATGATGTCGGCATCGCTTTAGGAGAGGCTATGGTTAGCGAGAATAGAACTACAGAACCGATTGAGTTCGATCACCTGCAGCTGCAGTGTCAACAGCTCCATCTTGGGTAGCGATGCCGTTATCCCCCCACAAAAAACTGAGGGGATAACTCATATTTTCGGCAAAGCCTAAAATGCCGCGATCGCGATACTCATAAAGCGTTTTGCCCGCTTGGTCAAACACAAATGTGCCGCCGCGTTGGGTCATGTACTGCGCATCAGGTACATAGGTCGACCAGTGTTTCAAAACTTCGGTCATATTTCGCAGGCGAAGGGTTGCCAGCTCGAATGGCCGCTGAAACCCCTGTCCACCTGCCCAGCGGAAAAAAGTACCTTGCA
>CAZLYS010000508.1:0-4349 GCA_964563415.1 uncultured Halomicronema sp. | reverse complement strand
TCCAAACCACCAATATCACTGCTTCCGGAACTGGCGCTGTAGCGGCGCAAAATGCGCAAGGGGCAACGATCGTTACTGGGCAGGGCAACATCGTCGGCAACAACAATCGAGTGCAGACTGTGAATCAAAAAGGTAAGTACAACATCAGCATGGGAGACAATATCCAGGGTTTGCACATTGGTGACACTTTTGGTGCTGATCAAGCTGACGAGGATTAACCCACACCTGCTATGACGCAAAGCCTGGAGCAACTCAAAGCTACTCTCAAAGGTTTACCTGCAGCAGAGGTCCAGAAACTATTGGCTGAAATCGCAACTGTCTCTGGGCAAGGAGCGGTGGCCATTGCTCGCGATGCCAATGGAGCCGTAATTATCACTTCCAGTGACAATATTGTGGGTAACAACAACAGTTTCGTGATTCACCAGGGGGCGGATGCTGATACCTTAAGGCAAGTCTTCCGAGAGGTGCTGGAATCTCAGTCCCAGAAACTACCAACAGTGCTGACGGGAGCAGATGGGTTGGGGCGGTTGAGCGATGTACCCGAGTTGCCGCCTAACTTTTTACCCCGACTAGATGATCTGGAACCTCTGAAGCAAAAGATTTTGGGAGACGCTTCTCAGACTGTGGCAGTGACTGGCAAGGCGGCCAAAATTGGGGTGCAAGGTGTGGGAGGCATCGGTAAATCAGTGTTGGCTGCAGCATTGGCCTATGACGCAGCAATCCAACGGCGATTTGCCAATGGCATTGTGTGGGTACGAATGGGGAATGAGAAGTTTGAGCCCATTAATGAGCAAATTAAGGTTGCAAGGGCACTGACTAATAAGCCTCATACTTTCATCAGTGTGGAGGAAGGCAGAGTATGGCTGCAAAACAAGTTACGAGATTTAGAGTGCCTGCTGATTTTAGATGATGTTTGGCGTCGTGAACAGGTCGAGGCCTTTAATGCACTAGGAGCCCGCTGCCAGATGGTAGTCACCAGCCGCGATTTAGGCATTGTTAAGTTCCTGGGAGCTCAACCTCATCAATTAGATGTTCTGACCCAAGATCAGGCTTTACAACTGTTGTCCAAAACATCAGAGCAGGCTATTGATACTTTGCCGGAAGAGGCTCGGAAGGTTGCTGATGAGTGTGGCAATTTGCCTCTGGCATTAGCAATGGTTGGTGCAATCGCGAAAGGTGCTCCAGATCTTTGGGGTGATCTCTTGAAATTATTGAGGGACGCAGTCCTAGACGAAGTGGAAGCGGATCTTCGAGACTATCCTTATTCTGACTTACAGAAGGCTATGAGGGTAAGCGTTGATAATTTAAAACCAGAAGAACAAAAAGCTTATTTCGATTTTGCAATTTTTCCCGAAGACACGCCTATTCCAGGATCAGTTTTATCAAATCTCTGGAGAACAAAAGGATACAGTTCAATTAGGCAGAAGAAATTGCTTAACCGATTGATTGACCGGTCCTTAGTTCGAGAAAATGAGACTGGACATTTAACTCTTCATGATCTTCAACTAGATTATCTGCAGAAAGCCGCTGGCGATCTGCCTGCTCGACATCAAGAGCTTTTAAACGCATATCAAGCTAGTTGCTTAAAAGGATGGCACGATGGCCCAAAGGATGGATATTTCTTTCAGAACTTAGCTCATCACCTGATCCATGCAAATCGACAAAAGGAATTAAGTTCTTTGTTAGTTGATTCTCGTTGGATAAAAGCCAAGTCTAATACAACAAGCGTTAAAGCTCTTCTAGATGACTATAGGATACTTGCAAAGAGCGGTTACTTACCCAAAAATGCAAAACAAGTGTTGATACAAAAACTTGTTGAAGCAAATTTAGATTATGCCAACAAGTTTCGCGAGCTTGAAATGTATACAACTGAGCTTTATTTGGAAGCGCGTTCTCAAGTCTACTCGAAGCAGCAAATTGGCTTAATGAAGCAGTTTCAGTCAGACCTTGAGGAAGGCAAGGTGGTTTCCTATTGGTTAGACCAACAAAATGCACAAGGACTCAACTTAAAGTTAGGGCAATACTCATTGGAGATCCATTCTAAAATCCGAGAAAAATGTTCATCGAAGCAGTTAGACATTTTTTATTTTTCAATTAGGTTATTCGTAGAACGGATTAGTTATTCAATGATTTGGAATAGAAAGACCATGCTAAAAAAACAAGTCATCCCAATTGTTCTAGATACTGAAACATACATTACTGCATTTGAGCACTTAGAAGAAAATATCCCTGAATCTCTGCCAGAGTATGGAGTCAGGAAACTAAAGGAACATATTAGCTATTTCATAAAGAACTTACCAAGCTACAAGTATGAAGCAATTGAATAAGGTGTCTCATTCTTCAAACAACCTTAATTCCCATTCAGATTCTTGCTTTCTATCAAAATCTTTTTCTGCTTGATGTGCAATTCTTTCAAATTCTTCCTTTAGAGAATCGAAATCAGAAATTGGTTTGTTTCTGTGAAACGCCTGAGTCTGCTCCCTAATCTCTGGTTCATCAATTAATAGTAGGGGCCTTAATGAATCTACTACGGCCTTCATATCATCAGCACTAAGGCCATAGTAGCGATCTCCTACTTGTACATCAGTGCCTTCTGCGATAGCTACATTAAACTTACCTTCTTGAATAACATCTTGAACCACGTCAGTAGACAGTTTAGTCTTGTCAGACTGACTTACATCATGAATGACGGATTCATTATTGAATTCTTCTTCCGGTAGCATTAGTCTGGAAATTCTTTTGCTAGGTTAGCTGGGCTTAAAAAACCGGTTCCACCTACGGTATGGTGGCTATCTGCCAAACGCTGAGCTATTGTTGTTGTGGTTCTCAGGTTACTATATCAAATAATCATGATGCCTGAAAAGCAGGGTGAAACTACTCAATCGCTCCATTCAGGAGCGTCTATCGACCACCAAACTCAACCCCTTAGCCAGTCGTTGCCCTCAAATCTTCGTGGAGATGTTTCACAGTCGGGTAATACAAATGTAGTAGTTGGAGAAAAGGCTACTGACATACAAGTAGGCGATCGCTTTTACAGCATGATTGATGCGGAAGCTTTGCGGGCACTGCTGCAAGCTTTTGGTTCACATCTCTCCCCAGCTGCCCTCGCTGAAGCGCCAATTGCCCCCGATGATAACGGCGGCTTGCCCATCCTCTCTTTCGAAGCCGCCCTCGCCAAACGCATTAATGCTCGGCTCACCACCCTACAAGAGCTGGATAAAGCTGGGCAACTAGCCGAATCGCAGGCCACTGTATTCAACCAAGTCAAATACAAGGTCCGGTCTATGATGCAGTTGCAAAAAGACTTAGAGATACTCGAAGCGGATGCTGATCGCTTACTGCAAACGGCGATTCTTGATTTAACCAATAAACTGAAAGACTTAGAGCGTTCTCAGACTGATACCTATCTACAAATTCGGTCGCAGGCGTGCCTAAAAGAACAAATTGACTTGCTCAAACAGTTTCAGTCTGACTTGGAAGATGGCAAGGTTGTAGCCTACTGGCTCGACAAAGCGCGCTCTGAAAATTTAGTGGTCAAATTAAGACAGCACGCTTTTACGGTTCAACCTCAACTCGAGTCGCAGGCTACTCAAAAGCAAATTGAAGCCTTTGACTTTTCAGTCGATCTATTTTTAGAAACACTCGCCCATTGCCTCAACTGGGGCAGAAACAATATCTTGAGCGATCCAGAAGTCCCCAAATTCTTAAAGGATGAAGCCTACGTCGCTGCCTTTGAAGTTCTAAAAACAGAAATACCTGGCACCTTACCTGAAAGTGGTGTTCGTCAACTAACACTCTATATTGACGATTTAATCCGCTTGTTGCCAACGTACGAATACAAATTAATAACTTAGTTATTCAAACTAGTCTGCGCCCTTGCATCGACTATAGATTTAAGAGCTGGGTTTGTCTTTTTTAGATAGAAAGTCCTGGGTTTTCGCTTTGTTACTGTGTTTTTTGAGAGCGTCAGCTTTATTACCATCCTTTTTTCGCTGCTTCTTGTAAGCATTGACAGCAGAGTCTGGCGGACAATCATTATCGTTTGAGTGGTTGTGTAGGTTGTCTTCTGGGCTCATAGGATGAGGTTAATAGGTTAACTTTTTCAGTTACCTATACTGGTCCCAAGTTGCCAACCAGGATGATTCACAGCATCTTTAAATTTTCAAGACTGAGTTCCCGTCACCTTAGTCGACAGGGTGGCGGGAACTATATTCAGCAGACTCTCGATTTAAAGGAATCGAATAGCTAGCCTAAGAACTTTTTCAGCGCTTGCGCCTGTTTTTCTCGCAAGCGCGGATCGGCTTTATCGGCTTTTTGTTCATAGTCCTCCTGAGCTTGTTTTACCGTGT
>CAZLYS010000507.1:0-4351 GCA_964563415.1 uncultured Halomicronema sp. | reverse complement strand
CAGCCGTTGCCCCTCTCCCAAAATCTCAGTCGGGTCAATGGCCGTCACGTATACGTCGTCAGTAGCTACACCAGCCTGAACCACAGCCGCCAGACGGGCATCGGTCGTATCGTCAGATTGAACCACGGCCCCTAAGTCGACCAATTGGCCCAAAATGTCTTCGATGACGGTGACATCAGGAGCCGAAACTTTCACCTCTGCCGTGGATATGTCGTGACGCTGCTCGCCCAAGGTAAAGTTCAAAACTTGAAAACTGCCCCCGCCAGCCACAATCGTATCGAGGGCTCGATTGACCAAACCCGAGTCGAGCAGGTGTCCCTCAAAATGCACCACGCGATTTTGAATAGCTGTGGCCTGGGGAGACACCTGCCGAGGTTCAGTCACCCGCAGCGTTAAACACTTGGCGGCCCCACCTGCCTTCAAGAATTCGGTCAACGGCGTTTCGACTACAGCAAAGCCTCGCACTGCAAGCGCTGCCTTAAGAGAGTCGCTCGCTTGATTAAGGACGATGGTACGATTCACATTCACGGCATTACAGGCAAAATTCACCGCATCTACTTCATCCACGGCAATACGCTTCTCGGCAGGAATGCGCCGCTCAATCAAGTGATTAGAGTAGGTGTCAAAAGCGGGTGGATAATAGAGCAGGTAGCCATCGGTCAGCGGACAGAAACAGGTATCGAGATGATAGAACCGCCGATCAATCAGCCTTAGAGAAAGCACTTCGACGTCTAACCATTGCGCTAAGTAGGGGTGAGCGTCAAGTTCAGTGCGGAAGCCATAGCCCGCCCACAGTAACTCGCCAGCACGATCGAGCAACGCGTCGCCAGCGCCTTCAAAGGGCAAGCTCTTGGGCAACTTGTGAACGGTGTAGCCTTGATCGGCAAACCACTGCTCAAAATGAGGTTCCTCGCCCTGACGCTCAGGATGGAAAAAGCGACTTAGCACGACCGTGTCGCCCAGCATTAACCCCGCATTAGCTGTGAAGACCATATCTGGCCAACCCTTTTGGGACTCAACCAACTCCACTGTCGCGTGCTCTTTGAGGATTTCATAGAGCTGCTGCCACTGTGCTTGAGCGCGATCGCGCGACGACCGATGGATATTACCTTCCATCCAAGGATTAATGACGTAATCGACATCGTAGTACTGAGGAGCACACATTAAAATTCGTACAGGCTGTGTCATGGTCCGCTTCCATCCTGAATAAATTTGGCACAAGGGCAGTCGATTAACTGAGGCATCATACCCCAGCCCTTAATTATCACTGACCAGAGCATTCACTTCTCACCTTCTCGACCTTGAAACAGTCCAGATATCATGATTCCTTGACCGTTCCTTTAAGCTGCTACCATTTGGCTGCCAAATCCTTTAAGTGACAGGGCGACAACCTCCACCCGTGTCAAGCGAATATGGGCATAGTGATGCCGAGCTTTAGAAGCCTCTAAGGTTTTGATGACGTGCCTTCCAGCTGCAACTGGGCCTATCAAACGAGCCTCAATCCCTGATTTACTCCTGCACCAGAGGCTGAGGCTTATTTAGGTTAGCCTCACCAATATTGAAAGAAATGGCATAAGGACTATCCGTTTTGGTAGAGGCCTTTCTAATCTCTAGGCCCACTACTTGGCCATCTTCATCGTAATCAAGAATCAAACCAGGTGAAATCTGTGCAGTTTCCTCAATCAACGCCTGAACAAAAGCAATTTGCAAAACGTCTTTGTCGGGGTCATAAATGACTTTCATGCGAATCAGGAAGCATCATTGAACAGCACTAGAGTAAACTGGCTGGAACTTCTATGAGCAAAAAGTTTGAGCACTTCCTTTCCGTTTCTCAAGGGGCTTTCTGAGCCTCTGCCTAGAAAATCAGTAATCCTGAGTGTGGCTGTAACCTGCTTTGATGCTGTAAATAACGTGAAGATCAGCTTTTGCGCTACATTCCTCACGCCCCGCTTCCATCGGACCATCTTGATACTGTCTGAGAACAGTTAGCAAATTCTAGTTTCCGCTAGGGGCAGTACTAGATGGACCACTCGGGTTAGAGAATGTGTTGATATACCCGCCCCCCGTATAAGTACCTGGTGGGCGAGGCGCGGTAAAGGGTTGCGTTGCCGCACTCTCGGCAGGAGTAACAGTGGGAACAACCGGCGTGTATGGGGTCACGAAGCCATTACTAACATCAACATCAGAAGAGTTGACTGAGGGTAGACTCGTTCCTGCTGCAGCGCCCGGTACCCCGGCACTGGGAACGGGAGATGCTACCCCTGGAACGGTAGATGAGCTAGACCCGCTACTACCCGGTAACGGGGGCATGAGGTCGAGGGTCGCTGGTGCCGTGTATCCCGTGGTGCCAGGGGGGGGAGACATTTGTGGCAGTGTCGGTAAAACTGGAAAGCCAACGCCTGGAATCGTGACTGTTTGAGAGCTAAATTCTCCTGGGGGCAAGGTGTCTGGGGTGGTGCCATCGGCAGTCTCTTGACTGACTGCTTCATCAGCATCAGATGGCGATCGCAGCTCGTTGGCAAGAGGGGAATCTTCCTGCGTTTGGACAGCCCCAGCTAGACCTGCTTGGTTGCGTAGTGCCTCCGCCAAAGGATTGATCGATTGGTCGCTAGTCGTTGTAGCGCCCCGATTAGAGCGACCAAAATAGCTGAAGTTGGTGTCTCCAAATGAAGCTCCTGAGTTGCTAACAGCCGTGTTAGAACGCAGAGAATTTCTGCCAAATTCATACTGTTGCAAATAGCTCGCAAAGGGACTGTCTGCTAGTTTTGAACTTGGATTATTCGGTTGTGAAAGCGCTAAGGCATCATTTAGAAATGAACTTTGTTCAGTCGGATCTCCCTCTGGCAGTGCTTGAATCTGTGGCGTGTTGCCAGATTCGACGCCTAATTCATTCAAAAGTAGAGCAAGATTATCTAAATCAGTAGCAGCAGCCTGTTCTTCCGGTGTCAACCCCGACAAGTCAAGCTCTTCATTTGGCCCTACGGGCTCATCTTCAAAAGCCCCAAACCACTCAGGGTGACGCAAATAATCCCCAATAAAAACTGCGAGCAGCAATACGCCAATGGTTGAAGCTAGCGGTAAAGGCCGAGTAAAGAAACGCAGTCGCTTAATTACTACATCCAACCAGGAAGTACTTTCCATGTGCCTTTAAGAACCAAACCCAGTACTCACATGTCCATGTTAACTGCCGGTTCTCGTTTATGGGGCGGATGTCGTCTGTCTTGTCAGTTACTTTGCAAACGCAACGCTTGGGCAACAGAAAGACCAACTACTCTGCACAAGATTAAGGTCAAATTTGCCAAGGTTTAACCTATTGATGATTTGGTCTTAAGCACCACCACAGAGGATACAGCAGGGAAACTTGGTGGTGGCGGAACAGATTTTTCAAAATCACGAGGAGTTTTCATGCCCTGTTGCTAGTTTGCTGATCACCTAAATCTTCGAATCAGTCTATTAGCTATTGCGCAAATGATCTGTTGCAGCCCTGTCTGGAAGGACAAGACGATGTGAACTTTGCGTTTTATATAGTCTAATTGCCGGGGGATGAAGTGATGTTGGCAAGAAACTGAGGCAGGTCGATGTAGAGGTTCATGGGTCTCAAGCCGCATCATGGTGCAAAACTTAGACAACCATTTACAAGCAGGGATTGCGCTGCAGCAAGATCATATCTTGGTGGTCGATGATGAAGCCTTGATTCGTGAAACCGTTAGCTTGGCGCTTAAGGATGAAGGCTATCTCGTTGATGTTGCGGCAGATGGTACCTTGGCTTTAGAGCTGTTGAATAATCCGATTCAGCAGCGGGTGGGTAAACTGCCGCCGTTTGACTTAGCAGTTTTAGATTTGATGCTGCCGGGGGTGAGTGGCCTCGATCTTTGCCGCTTAATTCGTCATCGTAATTGGGATATTCCAATCCTGATTTTGAGTGCCAAGGGCAGTGAAACAGACCGTGTTGTTGGTTTAGAGGTCGGTGCAGATGATTATCTGGCCAAGCCATTTGGTATGCGCGAATTGGTGGCTCGATGCCGGGCTCTATTAAGACGCTATCGGCGAGCCCAAGCCCCTCAAACAACTTCAGTTTTAACGTACGAAGAGATTGTTTTGTACCTGAATGAACTCCGGGTAACGGTGAATGAACGAGAAGTTGCCTTATCCCCTAAAGAATTTCGCATCCTAGAGTTATTTATGAATCATCCCAATCGGGTTTGGAGTCGTGAAGAACTCATCGACAAAGTTTGGGGACCCGATTTTATGGGCGATCGCAACACAGTTGATGTCCATATTCGCTGGCTGCGAGAAAAGGTTGAGGCTGACCCTAGCCAACCTAAGTACATCGTGACGTTAAGAGGCTTTG
>CAZLYS010000506.1:0-4353 GCA_964563415.1 uncultured Halomicronema sp. | reverse complement strand
TCTCATTGACGACATCCGTTTGCAATATCATGGCCTGCGCTGCATTTTGAGCCGCTAAGTTAATCACTCATCCATCGTCTGTTGTCAGGATATCGACGTGGGTAATTTGCTGGGTTGGGGCAAGGGTAGGCGATATTGAAACAAGGCTGAGAGCCGCGATCGCTCCGACAGCAGCTGATCATAAAAACGGTTTTGGCGGGAGCTTTTGAGCGGCGCAACTGGTCGCCTTGATTTATCCTCTCGATAGCTCAAACCACAGACCAACATCAATTATGTTTAAGTAAGCAAACGGTTTCTCTGGCTGCACATTTGCCCCTAAATCCGCCAGGAAGCTCTGTGCTCTCAAGTTGGGAGATCTCATAGTGATCGCCATAATGGTGATACACCTCCTCCAAGGTAATGGCAAAGGGTGGCCCTGACATCAAAGTCTGGTCGTATTCATAGATGACGAGTAACTGCGGCGCTTGGTCGGTAATTTGTCTGAGGTGAGCGGTATAGAGATCGCGCACTTCCCCAGGTAAAGCGACTAAAGCGGCCCGGTCGTAAATGGCATCCACTGAGCCCAGCATCTCGCTCGAAACCTGAAAAATATCACCAACAAAAATGTCGATATTTTCCGCACCGTAGTGCTTGACTTTACCCATTGCTGATACTTTCGGCGCTACGTTCAGCTCTATAAATAACTGCTGAATGGCGATTTCAATTAGTTCAGCGCCCACAACCCGATAACCCTGGGCCAACAGCCAGCCAATATCCAGCGTTTTGCCCGATAGGGGTACAAATACCCGACTGCCTTTGGCTAAAGCAAGCTCTTCAAAGTACTTAACCAGCACAGGATTCGCCTCGCTTTTGTGGAAAGCAATATTATTCTGTTCCCACTTCTGCAGCCAATAACTTGTATTCATAAATCAGCGCCTCTAACCGTAGCCACTCCAGCACAGCATGTTCTCGACTAATATCCCATGGTCATCGACAGAAGATTGCCTTTGGTGAGAAGTTGCACCACCAGATCATGTCTTTCAGAGCCGCTTTTGTTGAAAATTGGCGGCATCTTTATTGAAGACTAATAGCATTTTAGTCCTTTTGGATATAGCAATAGTGTCAATAGCTAGCCTTAGCCGATTTCTATGGAAATCTTCGGAAGATTTCATCTAGAGACATTTGACAATGGATTTTTGTGGCCATTAGTGAAAAGACTCACTTTTGCCAGCAAAAATACGTTCTAGTAATCGTTAATAATTATCGATAATTCAATCCATTTTATGTTTGCTGTTGTTCTGTGAGTTAGCAATATGGAATGCAGTTCTTCAGCTACTATTGAGCCCAACAATTCCCTGAAGATGGAGCTTGAGCTTGACTCAATTGCCCGCTGGGACGTGTACTTACACTTAAAGGAGAACTCCATTCCTTGTCTGTGTCAGCATGGTCAGCCGTTACGGGGTCAGATTCATACTGGGGGTGCGGCCCTTCGCTTATGGAGAATCATTCAAACCTTGACGGCTTCTAGAGAGATGAAGGGAGAGCACTTGCAACGGTGCTGGCAAAAAAGCTTGGTTCGGTAATTATTCGTCAGTACGCCTAAGTCGAGGTGTCACTAGACTCAGTTGCGCTCCCTTTAGGCATGATTTACAGATCGCGAAACTGAAATCTGGCGCTTACAACGGGCAAATTACACTTATAAGGAAATCGCTTCTGAGCTATTTGTTGCTACCAACATGGTTAAGAACCATATGCAAAACATTCATCTGAAGCAAAAAGCGATGTCTGATAATTACAGTGACCAACTCTTGCAGTTCAGCAAGCGGTAAAGGCTGTTTTGTTCGTATTCGCGAAAATCGGTTCCTTTCAATCATAGGAAAAGTTTGGTTAGTGAAGATTTTGACATAGCCAGTACTTCAAGCACTAATAGAATTTTTACTGGTGCGTCAGTTATGGCAGAGTCACGCCCTGATGGTTGTCTATGCGATGAGGTGAGCTTATGTTGAAACCGCCTCCATTTCCTTGAAGTATCTGAATTTGAATGACGATTGTTTCAACCATGAAGTAATATGCAAGTCTTCCTTTAATAGAGTTAAGATTACTTTGAACTGAGGAAAGGGATAACTGGCCACTTCCTCCCAATTCATTGTGAATTGTTTGAGCATCTAGGTTCTGATTGTTTCTAGCTAAGTTATAAAGATTGGTTGACGAGCCTGGAGCTGCACCTAAGGTCAAAAGATATGACTCAAGTCCACTGATGCTTCTATATTGACATCTGGCAACATAGCGTAGTTGGTAAGGCTGAGAAACAAGTGAAGAATCAGCATGTATTGCTTCACGAGCCTGCATTTCAGGATTGTCCCGCATGGCTTTGTTGGTATCGGGTGAGATTGGTGTTAGGTTGCCAAGGTCATTGCCTGGACCACCCAAAGATCTATCCGTACTACCAGCGACAAGATGTCCCCTCTCGTAAGTTGGTATACCACTAACTCCTCTAAGAATATAAATGCCGGCAGGATGAACACTAGGGGGGCTACCTTGTCCATATGATGCACTGCTGATTGGATCGCCTACTGCTGAAATAGCTCGTCCATAGGAATCTAAACTGCTAGATTGCACATCATGTTGTGGTGGGATAAAATTGCCCTCCGTCTCAATCCAGTAAGGAGAGCCGCCAAGCGGGCTAAACAACTCCTCTAGTCGAATTATTCCTGCATTTGCCTTGATGATCTTTTGAGATTCATCAGTCTCTGAATCTACGTCAGCCATTATGCTGAGGAGTTCGGTTTTGATATTTTCAAGCCTGGTGGAGAAAGAGCCTCTTGTACTTTCGCTCCATCCGTTCCTATTATCTATGACCCAGAGCTGCTCTAAATTTTCAATGCGCCTAGCAAATTCAAGCCAGGTATTACTGGCCATTTCTATTACCAAACGACCTCTAACAAACCTGGTTCGAAATCGGTGATTCTCTTCACCGAGACTGAAGGGATTTTCCTCCAGCACTGGACCTTCACCTTCCGGACCTTGTACCTCACCATCTGAATCTGTGAAACCAAGAGATTCCAGCGCTGCTCTCCCGAGTCTCAAGGCTTGTTCGATGAGCCAGTTGAGGGCGCGATCGACCATGGCGCGGATGCTTTCAATAATTTCGCCGAGACGATCGCTGATGTTGCCGAGGCCGAGCTGATTGGCAATGAAGCCGATAACGATGGGGATGGAGTTACCGAGACCCTGTTCCATGCGAGTGGCACCGGGTTCGATATCACCGGCGGCGATGCTGGCGACCGTAGAGACGAAATCGTTCACGATTTCCAGCATGTCGCGCAGATATTCAATGGCGGACTGAATAGCGTTAAAGAAGGCGGTGAAGCTGTTGATGACGGTGCCAATGCCCGTCACGTCTAGTAGCATGATCAACCAGCGCATGCCGACCCTGATGACCTGCTCCATCACGTAGGATTGCACCTGCTCTAGCACCACATCCCAGAGATTGGTGAGCTGAGACTGAATGTATTCCCAAACGGCGACGATGCCGCGCTCTTGTACATCTTGAATGAAGCCCCACGCTTCGCGCCCGATCTCCATGACGCGATCGATCATGCCGCGGATTTGATCCACCCGTTCTTGGCCGATGTGGTTGGCAAGCAGTTCCCACATGTGGTCCATGGTCAAGCCGAGCACTTCGAGAACAAAGCCCAGAATGGATTCAAAGGAGAAGTCGGTAGGCGGCTCAATACCCGCATCGCGGACGGCCCTAAAGAGCCAGTCAGTCAGCCCCCCAATCAGGTGTTCCAAAATGTTGTCGAAGAACTTCTGGAAGCCCAGTTTGGCCGTGTTGAGCAGGTTGATGAGGAAGCCCACCGGATCGCGTTGAATGTCGTCTAGGGCCTGCAGCGCATTGGTAATGATGCTGCCGATGAGGTCCGTAGGGAAGTTCATCAGCGCCAGAATCAGTTCCAATGCCACCTTGATGACTTCAATCACAAAGGTGAACAGTCGGTTCAGAGGCTCGCGGAATTCTTCCAGGATGCGGGTAAAGGCATCGATGGGACTGAGTAGATCCTCAATGGTGAAGGCATTCCACAGATCGAGGAAGAGCTGCTGCACAAAGGGCCAGGTGATGCCCAGTTCCGTCATCATGCCTTCGATGCGCTGCGCCGCTTGCGGAATCACGCCAGTTTCTTGCATTTGCTGGAACTGCTGCTCGCCCCCTGGCATCAGACTCATGAAGCCGCGAATCAGGTTAGTAGCGGTGCGGGAGATGACCTCTAGGGTGAAGGGATTTTGTTCCAGAATGACCGTTAGCAGATGGAAGCCCGGAATGTCGTTTGCGAAAGTGCTCAGCCAACCTAGCAGCGCGTTCTTGATCAGCTC
>CAZLYS010000505.1:0-4362 GCA_964563415.1 uncultured Halomicronema sp. | reverse complement strand
CTGGAGTTTGTTTCCTTGACTGTTTCCCCTGGCCTTTGGGTCAGGGGATTTTTTTATGGCGCTGAGCCCTTCTCGACTTCTCCTTCTTTGGTTCCCAAGAAGCTCCCGATTGCTTCCTATGGTGTGTCTAAAGCAAAGGCAAGAACTTCTGAGCTTTTGCTGAATGTGTTCCTCAGCTTTCTCAGGTAGGGATTAAGGTCCGCTTATTTCCCCATCAGAGGCAGTTCAGGGATGTCCCCCACTATAGAAACCAAGATGATTAAGTCGCTCAAGCGACCAAGGAGTTCAAACCATGAAAGGCATTGCATTAGCCCTCACTGCACTAACCGCTGTTTCCATCGCGATCGCTCCCGCTAGCTACGCCGCTCCTGACTTTGATGAGCTACGTCAAGAGAACCTCGACAAAGACGCCACTAACTTCGACCAGCTACGCCGCGAGAACCTAGAGAAAGATGCGGTTCACACCATTCAAGTCAAAGGCATTAGCTTTGACGAACTCCGTCAAGAGAACCTTGATAAAGATGCCGTAGACTTCGATGAACTGCGTCGTGAGAATCTCGACAAAGATGCCGTCTATGAAGTGCTCGCAAAAGGCATCGACTTTGATGAACTGCGTCGCGAAAACTTGGATAAGGACGCCGTGGATTTCGATGAGCTACGCCGCGAGAACCTTGATAAAGATGCTGCCTACGAAGTGCTTGCCAAGGGCATCGACTTTGATGAACTGCGTCGCGAGAACTTGGACAAGGACGCCGTAGATTTTGACGAGCTCCGCCAAGAGAATTTGGAGAAGGATGCCGCTATCAGCATCTTGGCCGCCATTGACTTCGATGAACTCCGTCAAGAGAACTTGGATAAGGATGCAGTCGACTTTGATGAACTGCGCCAAGAGAACCTTGAAAAAGACGCTATCGCTTAATCGCTTACCTTTCCTATCGACGACGTTCCCATTAACACACCCACTTTTGCCCCCTTAATGAAGTTCGTTGAGGGGGCTTTATTCAAGCTTGGTGCCCGAACTCCTCGAGAGTCAATCATCTTGTGGGCTCCAAGGGCTCTGGTCTACAAAGATTCAGAGCCTTTTTTCTTTTCTTATCAGGCTCCAAAGTAGCGAGGCTACGATTTGGACCCATTTAATATTTTTGCTCTAGGCCTTTTAGCCCGATCGTGATCGGCCACTCTCACGACCTTCAACATTGAGTGCACGTGAGTGAAAAATGCGCCATCACAGTTCTTAGCTTAGCGATCGCCCACTCTCACAGAAATCTCAGCCGGCTGTGACATTACTAGACATTAAGTGCCCTGACTCATTCTGACCTTGGTTAATCACAACTCAGCTCAGGAAACAGGTTGAAAACAGTTCTTTTTTGATGAGTTTTAGAGGATAGATGAAACGACGTTATTGGCTTGCTCTCATCGGAGCCGTATTCGGTGTAACGGTGGGTTTTCTAAAACTGCCCAACAGCCGTGACATGTCTGCCTCCAGCGCTGATGTCGAACCAGAAGCCGTGGCTTACTTTGCTGCTGGTTGCTTTTGGTGTGTTGAGGCTGATTTTGAAAAAGTTGAGGGAGTCGTCGAGGTGGTATCGGGCTACATGGGTGGCACCGTCGAAAACCCCACCTATGGGCAAGTCGCTAGCCACACGACGGGGCACCGAGAGACGGTAGAGGTGCTATACGACCCAGATGTCGTGGAGTATCAGCAGTTGCTCGATGCTTTTTGGCGAATGCATGACCCAACGGATGCCGACGGCTCATTTGTTGATCGCGGCGAGTCTTATACGTCGGCGATTTTTTATGTCAACGAAGAACAGCAGCGACTCGCTGAGGGTTCAAAGACGGCGCTGGCCGAGTCGGGCAAGTTTGATGAGGCGATCGCGACTGCCATTGAGCCCGCCGACACTTTCTATCCTGCCGAAGATTATCATCAAGACTACTACACTGAAAGTCCCAGGCGCGATCGCCTCGATCGCACGGGGTGGGGCGCGACGGCTTCATCAACGCCGTTTGGGACGGCGACACCACAGTCTATCAGCAGCCCGAAAACCTCAATGTTCAGTCCACATTTGTGAAGCCCAGCGACCAAGAACTGCGGGCGATGCTCACCTCTAATTTTCTTGGCAGCTCAAAACCTTAGGTTTCTGAACGGATGTGCCCGCTGCTCCTTGTGGGGGGGCTTATCTCCTTCGAGTCGGATTTCGCCAACGGAGAACCACCGCCGATCAAGGTGAACCCCTGCCATAGCTGTGCCAACTATGTGGGCTTTCGTGGGAATGGCAGCACTTTGCACTGTGCGATGTATCCCTATGGGCCAGACAGCGACGAGTGCCCGGACTTGGAAACGCGCGATACTCATCAGGCGCAGCATCGTGCTGGCCATTTCAATTGATGATCGCGCTGCCTCTCGGATGACTGCATTGATCAATGAGATGGCTTTATCTTCCGAAGAACCGGCAGCAGCGCTCAGGGAGTTGGGCGTTCATCTAGGCTGCGTGGATCGCGCGATGGAGCCCGGCCATTTCGGAGGTCGAGGGTCGAATTCCGCTCAACCGGAAACTGATGATTAAGACCGTGAGACTGGAGTCGTCCACTTGTCACGATCACCAGTTCACCTTTGTTGGCTTGATCCATATCGCTTCATCGGCAGACATCTCTGCTGCGGCCTGCTTATATGCTTCGAAATCGCTAGGCAATGACAGAGCGACTTGAGTCCATATTGCACTTTAGATAAGACGATCGCGCTACTGCTCAGCTAACTGCAGTTATAGATGAGTTATTTTTGCCTGCCGAAGAAGCGATCGCGGCGGCAAGGGAACTCGGGATTCAATTGGAAATATCAGAGCAGAATTGCTAGAAGCACAAACGGGAAGCTGGCCGACACCACACAAGACAAGAAGCGCTCAAAGCCATTCAGTTCGCTCCATGTCTTGGTATTGCTCGAACCCCCAACACCACCGCCGCTAGTAAAACCACCGCCACAACCACCGCCACCGCAGCTCATAACCAGTCTCCTTGAATACATACAATACAAATTATACCTGTCATACTGAGATGCCTCAGATAGCATGGTCATTTGTGTTTGTCTGGGAGCAAAACCAGCCCCAGTAGGCCGACGATCCACGGTAAGCTCACTGCGCCCCAGTAAGGAGCATATCCTTTGCCCTTGGCATACTGCACGCAACCCCAAACGAATATCAGCGTGCCACCACAGATCACTGGGATAAGGATTTTGGTCACTTTTGCGATCCTGATTACGCCACCATCGCGACATCTCGCAAGAAAAACTGTCGATATATCTAGGATCTTGGAGTTCGTTCATCAGGCTAGGAAAAGGGGTAAAGCCTTGCTTGACGGCTTGTTGAACACCTTGCTCAATTAGCTCCTTGAAACACCAATTAAGCCAATTCAATAAGTAGCCAAGACAAAAAAAACGAGACTCTAAAAAATTATATATATTTCCTTTCATAGTGAAAAAACTAGATAGATGTCGTTAATTCGGTCCAAAGATTAAGGCATCTTAAGCTCTATAAAAAGTAAGTTTGCATCTAAAAGCAGCAATCAAAGATTTCCTTTAAACTGATTTTCATCCCACGCCTCAGCGATTATTAGTACTAGTCCATAGAATCAATAAACCTTGATTCATTCTTGCCGCCTGCTCTCTTTTTGCGCGTCAATGGCCTGAAATTTAGGTCTCATACTTAGGCGATCAGAAATAGTGATTGATAAATAGCAGTTCATAATTCCAGTCAAGAAAATTTGGAGGACATATGACTATGGCATCACAACTCGGTCGAGCACTCTTCTTTTTACCGGATGCCCTCTTAGGAGGCCCTGCTTACGCCAGGCATCTATACTTAACTCGCAGCAGTAGCCCTTTAGACGCTAAAGCCGTTTGGGCCGGCTTGACTCAACCAGAAAATCCCATCTTTCACTGGTTATCAGATCATTATCCGCCTGCCCCCATTCGCCAGGTATTGGTCAACATTTATGCCAATATGCGAGATCGCATTGCTGGCGTCTCTGAGCATTACGACATTTCCAACGAGTTCTATCAGCTCTTTCTTGATCGGCGGTACATGTTTTACACCTGCGCCGATTTTGTCGATGACACGGATACCCTCGAAAGGGCTCAAGAACGGAAAGCCAATTACATTCTCGACCTCTTGGATCCACAGCCTGGTGAGCGGATTCTCGAGCTGGGATGTGGCTGGGGCAGCATGATGAAAAAGGTCTACGAAACTACCAACGACACTGAAAATTTAGTGGGGTATACACTAGCTCGCGAGCAAATTAAGTTCATTCAAGAAACCTACGGGTTTCAGGCTGAATACCAAGACATCGTGACAGCAGAGTATGAACCTG
>CAZLYS010000504.1:0-4372 GCA_964563415.1 uncultured Halomicronema sp. | reverse complement strand
CGTCAAATCCAGTCTCAGCTTTTTTCTTGCTCGTTTCTGCTCGTCGAACTCACGTGATATAAGTGCAACTTCCGATCGCTGAATGCGTCAGTAACCTTTCACTTATGGATTCTGTACTCTGTACGAATGAAGGATAAGGTAGTGTCGCGATCGCAGACGAACAACCGACAGACCTTGTCCCGCGCCCGCAACTCTTCTATGCACTCGATGAAAAATTGTTCGCCGTCCCTCAGTGATTTTCCGCCATGGGGATGCCTCCCAGCCTTTAAGATGAAGGAATACATAATTTTGTCGGCTTTCATCACTGCTGCTTAAACAGCGTCAATCATTATGACCTTGGATGTCCCCTCCATTCTGCAAGTACTCCGTCCGGTGCAAGACCCCGAACTGCAAAAAAGTTTGGTGGAGCTGAACATGATCCGCAATGTGGCAGTTAACGAGGGTGATGTGAGTTTTACTTTGGTGCTGACCACCCCGGCCTGTCCCTTAAGGGAGTTCATTGTCGAAGATTGCGAAAAAGCGGTGCGAACCCTGCCTGGCGTGACATCAGTCAACGTGGACGTAACAGCAGAGACGCCGCAGCAAAAATCGCTGCCTGACCGCCAAGGGATTGACGGGGTCAAAAATATCATCGCCGTCTCGAGTGGTAAGGGGGGGGTAGGCAAAAGCACCGTGGCTGTGAACCTGGCGGTAGCACTGGCCCAAGTCGGCGCTAAGGTGGGCCTCATTGACGCCGATATCTATGGTCCTAATGCCCCGACCATGCTGGGGCTTGAAAGTGCCAACGTTGTCGTGCAGCAAGGAGCCGAAGGAGAAGTTCTCGATCCGGCTTTTAACCATGGCGTCAAAATGGTGTCGATGGGCTTTTTGATCGATCGCGACCAGCCGGTAATCTGGCGGGGGCCAATGCTGAATGGAGTCATTCGCCAATTTCTCTACCAGGTGACCTGGGGAGAATTAGATTACCTCGTGGTGGACCTACCACCCGGCACTGGCGACGCCCAACTCACCCTGGCGCAAGCGGTACCGATGGCCGGAGCCGTGATTGTTACCACACCCCAAAAAGTTGCTTTATCGGATGCTCGCCGGGGCTTACGGATGTTCCAGCAGCTCAAGGTGCCAGTAATTGGCATTGTGGAAAACATGAGCTACTTCATTCCGCCGGATATGCCAGAGAAGCAATACGATATCTTTGGGTCCGGAGGCGGTGAAAAAGCAGCGGAAGAGTTGGGAGTCCCCCTTATTGGCTGCGTACCGTTAGAAATGGATGTGCGTGAAGGCGGCGATCGCGGCCTCCCGATCGTGATTCAATCGCCGGAAAGTGCTTCTGCTAAGGCGTTAGTTGAGATTGCCAAGTCGGTGGCAGGTAAAGTCTCAGTGGCGGCTTTGGCCTCTTAAACGGCATTGCTCCCAGTCAGGCAGTTGAGAATGTTACTGTAGTTAACGCCTGAGAGTCTGATATGGCATTAGCCTCTAGGCCATGGCTGCAGCCGGTTTTTCCGGCAGGGTGAAATATGCTCAGTTCTTCTCGTATTAATTCCGGTTGGAAACGTTGGCTACAAGGGTGGCAGCATTTTGACTGGTCGCTGCTGCTGATCACAACAGCGCTGACCATTTTTGCCAGTGTGGTGATTGCCAGCACCCAGCTTAATCAAGAATCCACACCCTACGGGTGGAACCACTTCTTTTTAGGCTTGATTGGGGTGGGCATAGCTCTCTGGGTGGCTCGTTTGCGCTATGAGGTATTACTGCAGTGGCAGTGGGTGATCTATGCTGTCGTGAATGCTGCACTACTAGCAGTGATTTTTGTCGGTACGTCAGGGCTGGGTGCCCAACGCTGGATTACCCTCTTTGGCTTTAATGTGCAGCCGTCAGAGTTCGCCAAAGTGGGGCTGATTATTACCCTTGCCGCCAATCTGCAGGGTCAGAAATCGCCCACCTTGTTCAGCATGATTCGAGTGTTAGCGATCGCGGCGGTGCCCTGGTGTCTAATCTTTTTGCAGCCTGATTTGGGGACGTCTCTCGTATTTGGGGCCATTTCCGTCGGGATGCTCTATTGGGCTAATGTGAATCCGGGGTGGCTAGTGCTGATGATCTCCCCCATGGTGGCGGCGATTATGTTCCACTTTTCCATCCCGATCTGGCTGGTTTGGTCGGTGGGGATGGGCCTGATTGCCTGGTTTACCTTGCCCTGGCGGCTTTTTAGCACTGTCACTGCGACCGCCATTAACTTGATTTCTGGCAAGTTGGGTGAGGTTTTTTGGGGCTTACTGAAGGATTATCAAAAAGACCGGCTAATTTTGTTCCTCGATCCCGACAAAGATCCGCTCGGTGGGGGGTATCACCTCATTCAGTCACGGATTGCGATTGGCGCGGGTCAGCTATGGGGACGGGGATTGCACCAAGGTACCCAAACCCAGCTCAACTTCATTCCAGAACAGCATACTGACTTTATCTTCTCTGCCATCGGCGAAGAGTGGGGGTTTGTGGGGGCGATCGCGGTGGTGGCCGCCTATTGGTTCATCTGTCTGCGGCTGGTGCTCATTGCCCAAAATGCTAAGGATGATTTTGGGTCGCTGCTGGCGATTGGCGTATTCTCAATGCTGATCTTTCAGGTGGTGATCAACATTGGCATGACGATTGGGTTGGCCCCCGTTACCGGGATTCCGCTGCCGTGGATGAGTTATGGGCGATCGGCTCTAATCACCAATTTCTTGGCCCTAGGGATTGTGGAATCCGTTGCCAGCCATCGCCATCGCCTGAAATTTAGAGATTAGGCATCGCCTTTCATCACAGAAGTTAGGCAGGAAAATACTCTTCTGTCGTCATTGACGCAGTACCGTTAACGGTAAATGACCAGTGCCAGACATCGTTGAGTTTCGGAGCGAGTGAACAATGGCGATGGATGTCGTGATTTTGGCGAATGGGCCAGGTGAAATTACCACTTGGGTCAAGCCTGTGGTGGCCGCTCTGCGGTCTCGGGTGGCAGCCACAGCTGACTTGCGGATTTCGGTAGTTCTATCTCCCTGTCCGAACGCCACAGGACGGGAGGCTGAGATCGCCCATCAATATCCGGAAGTCGATCGCGTTCAGGCGGCGCAGCATTTCTGGCCCTTTTTGCTGCGGGGCAAAACCGCTAACGGCTGGGACTGGCGCGATCGCGGCGTGGTGTTGTTTCTCGGGGGCGACCAGATTTATCCCGTGATCATCGGTCGACATCTGGGCTATAAGACAGTTATTTATGCCGAATGGTTCACCAACTGGACCCGCTGGGTCGATGCCTTTGGCGTGATGAATCAGACCTTGGTGGAAGCGGCTCCTGAACGTCATCGCCAGAAGTTTACTGTAGTAGGCGATCTCATGGCTGACGGCCAAAATACCCTGGCAGGACAAGCCGCTGCCGCTCAGCAGTTGGGGCTAACCGATAATACTGTGCTGATGGGGCTACTGCCGGGCTCTAAACGGGCTAAGCTGACCCAGGGTATGCCCCTGTTGATGGCGATCGTCGACTATATTTACCAGCGTCGGCCCCAGGTGAAATTTGTCATTCCCGTCGCGCCCACCATCGACTTGGCGACCTTGATGACCTACGCCGATCCGGCGCAAAATCCTTTCCACAGCGTGTTTGAAGCGCCGACTGCGAATCTGGTCATAGAGGAGACTGAGCTGCCGTATCTGCAGACCGCCCAAGGCACCCAAATCTTTCTCTGGCAGTCGTTTCCAGCCCATGCGGTAACGAGTCAGTGTCAACTCTGTCTGACGACCGTTGGGGCCAATACGGCAGAACTCGGGGCCTTAGCCGTGCCGATGATGGTTTTGTTACCCACTCAACAATTAGAGGCCATGAACGCCTGGGACGGCATTTTGGGACTACTGGTGGCTCTGCCACTGGTGGGCAAACCGCTGAACATTTTGATCAATCGTGTGTTTTTGGCTTATTTGTCACGTCGTCAAAAGCTGTTTGCCTGGCCCAATATTTGGGCCAAGCGAGAGGTCGTACCAGAGCTACTGGGACGCCTAACGGCTGAGGAAGTTGGCGATCGCGTGCTCAACTACCTCGATCATCCAGAGCAGCTTCAGCAGATGCGCCAAGATTTACAACAGGTCAGAGGCGAACCGGGTGCAGCACAAAAACTAGCTCAAATCGTTTTGCAATTTGACGCAGCAGTGCCCATGCAGGCACTTAAGACGCAGACGATGAACCAGTCATCCTAAGGCGAGGACACTCGTCATTTAGGGACGATTGCCATTCTCCCTTGCCTCTCCTTAAGAAGGCTCCTACGTACACACAAGTTATGTTGTATTAGGATGCCGCTAGGAATAACGGGGTCATTCTGATGGAGAATCCGATTCTTATCCATGCTGAAGCATC
>CAZLYS010000503.1:0-4395 GCA_964563415.1 uncultured Halomicronema sp. | reverse complement strand
GGTATTGGGGCAACTTTACCTATTGATCAGTCTTTGACTTTTGGGCTGTTTTAAGACTTCTAGGTGCTGACAGACCAGGCAACCCAACTACACAGGGATACAGTCACGGGTCGAGCGGGTCAAGTCATTGTTAAAGTAGGAAGGGCGATCGCCGAAATTACCCGGCAGTGTGGATTCAATAGCCAGAGCTTTTCAGCAAGCAATCGGCAAGTTACTCAAGGAATATCGTAAAAATTGAGAACTAGAGGACAACAACCTTGGTAATCACTTGTTGCTAAGCATATCTATTTGATTACGATCGGCTAAACGATCATTGGGCACAGCTATTGTTTGCCCGCCACATATCCATAAATGGCCTAGGAAACTTTAAGCGCTTCCACAAAAAGGCGGCATAGGCTTGCCTGCGCCGTTCAATCTTTTGAGTAGAGGGAGCCGAATTTAGGAGCGGCTGTAAAAAGCAAGTCGGGATTTTCTTTACTGCATCCTGCAGCACTTCAGTTGCCAAGCTTGCAGCCAGCTGATCGTCCCACTTTTCTAAATTCTGTGCCTTGTCCCAAAAGATATGTCGGTGCATTGCGTATGTGGCCATGCGGGGCGACGCTTCTACGACCGTCGCCCAATTGTACTGAAAAGGCAGAGCGGCACCGTGATCAATGAGCCAGAGCTTGCCTTGGCTCAGCATCAGATTAGGATTGTTGGCGGTGCGATCGACATTCATCACCAAACTATCAAGCCACAGCACTTGGCAGGCCAGATCGTCATCAATCGCGGCAACTTCCTGGGGACGGAGATCTCTTGCCTCATGGAGATACTGGAATCCTAAGTTAATTCCACTGCTGGCTGCGAGTAGATCTAGAAATTCATCTTCACGGTCTGCGCTGGGTGTCGCCGCGTCGATCGCAATCAGCGCTTGCGCAGGCACCCATAACCCCAAAGCCTCAGCCAGTCTGGCAACAATGATCTCTGCTACCAAGGGTGATGTCCCCTGTGCTGCCCCGCTTAATTTTGTAAAAAAGTAACCTGCATCTGTCTCAACGATGACAGGACGCGAACTTCCACACTTCTTCGCTGAGATTACCCGTGAGGCTTTATAGATTGGGAGCGCCCCATCCATAGACGTTTTATTGGACTTTACTCAGCAAACTTAGCACTAGAAATGTAGAGCTTTAGAGGTAACTTTGAGGCAGGTGGCTGATGATGGGCTAGTAGCTGATTGACAACAAGTTTTCTGCATAAAACCTACAGAGTCTTGAGGTAAAAGATCAGCCTGATTCTCTTGTTGGGGCGATTAGGTTGAGTTGCCTCAATATGAATAGTAATTCTCAATGCATAGCTATTTCAGCACCATAAGGTTTTAGGCATCGGAGATTAGCGACAATTCCGACTAAATATGGCCTTGGCACTTTAAATCTGAGTTCAGTACGGCAAGTTTTCAACGGCTGCCTTTTTCAAATCTTGGGTCAGGCACAATCCAAATGATCGCGACCAAGATGTAGAAAACGATCGCTAACACAGGCACTAACCAGCCCAAGACTAGGCCCACGGCATACAGAACTAGAGACAGTTTGCCTTTAAGGTTACGACCGATGGCGATCGCAAAGCGAGACTGTTGGCCATGCAGGGCTACGAGCGTACGCACCAAGAGAAAATGGGCTGCCCCAGCTAAGAGCAACACCAGACCATAGAGGCTCACCGGACCGGGATGCAGCCCTGCTTCACTGAGCCAGGCAGTGGTGAACGGTACCAGCGATAGCCAAAACATGAGATGCAGATTAGCCCAAAGCACAGCCCCATTGACGCGCTCAACCGCATGGAACAGGTTGTGGTGATTGTTCCAATAGATGGTCAAAAAGATGAAACTGAGGATGTAAGCCAAGAACTGGGGAACCAGAGGCAGTAGCGCTGATAGATTAGGACTTTCAGGAACTCGAAACTCTAGCACCATAATCGTGATAATAATGGCGATGATGGCGTCTCCAAAGGCTTCTAGCCGTCCCTTATTCATCTCGCAAACCCCTCACTCAAGTTGAATTATGGCGATCCAATCGACTGAAATCTGGCCCCAGCTCCCCCTTGAGGCCTGGCAGGATACCTATGCGACTCTGCACATGTGGACTCAAATTATCGGCAAAATTCGGTTGGTGCAAACTCCGTGGATTAATCACTCCTGGCATGTGGCGCTCTATCTAACAGCAAGGGGGCTCACGACTGGCCCGATCCCATACAGTCAAAGGATTTTGCAGATCGATTTTGACTTCATCGATCACCAGTTACGCATCACAACAAACGAAGGATACACGAAAAATATTGAACTACGCCCCCGCACTGTCGCTGACTTCTATCGCGCTGTGATGGAGGCTCTGGCGGCATTAGACATCACCGTCAAAATCAATACAATGCCGAACGAGGTCAGTGACCCGATTCCCTTTGAGCAGGATGACACCCATCAGGCTTACGACGCCGAGTATGCTAATCGTTGCTGGCGCGTATTGTTGCAATGCGATCGCGTGTTCCGTGAATTTCGCTCTCACTTTTGCGGCAAAGTCAGCCCCGTTCACTTCTTTTGGGGCAGCTTTGATCTAGCCGTCACTCGATTTTCTGGCGAACCTGCGCCTGAGCATCCTGGCGGCGTCCCCAATCTGCCCGATCCGGTCGCCAAAGAAGCCTACAACCAAGAAGTCAGTAGTGCCGGTTTTTGGCCCGGAGCTGGGCTCGGGTATCCCGCGTTTTACTCTTATGCGTACCCTACGCCTGAAGGGTTTAAGGATGCGCCAGTACAACCAGAGCAGGCGTTTTTCCACACCGATCTGGGAGAATTTGTCTTACCCTATGACACGGTACGTGAGGCCGAAAACCCTGATCAGCAACTGCTGGCATTTTTGCACAGCACCTATCAAGCCGCCGCCAATGCCGCTAACTGGAATCAGCCAGCGCTACAGCAAACCTGGTTTAAACCGACGTTATTTTAGATGGACAGCAGGTGAGTTGGTCTTTATCCTGGGTAGAGCCAGCGCCTAAAGAGTTTGGTTAAGCGCGGCATCACGCCGTAGGTCAAAACCAAAACCACCACATAGGTTGCCACCAAAGACGCTAGCAACTGTGGCAAAAACTGAGTCAAGAACGGTAGCAAAATGGGATTGAACAGGTTCACAGCGACAAACACGGCAAAGGTTGTCAAAATCGCCATTTTGTAGCGGGCCGGTGTGCCCTGTACCGCCCTGATCGGCAGCGTAAACCACGTTTCAAATCCGGTGAGAATCTGAACCTGATCTTGAGTTGCAGTGAAGGGCTTGGCTTTATCTAACCAGCTTTGGCGCTCTTCTGAGTCAAGCCAGCGCTTGAGGTTGCTGTAGCAATCAAACTTGAGAATAATCACAAACTCAATGCAGATGCCCGCTTCGGGACGAATGACCGTAATGCCCATATGGCCAGGAAACTGCCGAGCAGCCTCAGAAATGCCTTGCATCCAGTGTTCGTATTCGGCCTGGTGCCGGCCAGGAACACGCTGAGAAATCACAGCGGTCACCGGTTGGTTGTCATCGTGACGGTCCTTGACGACTTTGATGGAAGGATAAGCGTTAGAAGCGGCCATAAGTTGGTTAGTCGGGAATGAGGAGTGGTTCAGAAGTGAGTGGCTAAAGCAGTATCGATGGCTCTGGCTGAATCAGCAAGCCTTTACGCTAAATCAAATAGGAGAATCTCTCCACCAATCTCGGTGCTAATGTCGAGAGAGCGATCGCCCGCCAGTTGAATACCATCTCCCTCACGCAGTTCTTCGCCATTGAGCAGAACGATACCCCTCGCGACCTGCAGCCAAGCGTAACGGTTCACCGCGAGGTCATAACTAATATGATGCTCTGGTTCGAGAACCGCCGTGTACAGGTCTACATCCTGAAAAACTTTGACTGCGTCTTCCCGGCCATCTTTTGCGGCAATTAGTCTCAGCTGTCCCTGTTTTTCCTCTAACGGAAACTCACGCTGTTCATAGCGGGGAGGCAGCTTCTGTTTGTTGGGTAAAATCCAAATTTGTAAAAAATGCACCGGGCTTTCTGTAGACGCATTGAATTCGCTATGGGTAATGCCTGTTCCGGCACTCATGATCTGGGCTTCGCCAGGGCGAATCACCGCGCCATTGCCCAGACTGTCTTTATGCTCTAAAGCCCCTGCCAAAACGTAGGTAAAGATTTCCATATCTTGATGGCTGTGGGTCGGAAAGCCTGCCCCCGGCACCACGCGATCTTCGTTAATGACCCGCAGCGCCCGAAAGCCCATGCGATTAGGGTCGTGAAACCCCCCGAAGGAAAAAGAGTGATAGCTATTGAGCCAACCGAGTTGAGTGCGGCCCCGGTGATTGCGATCGTGCAGCAAATCTGTTGTCATAGCAAAGCTGTGTAG
>CAZLYS010000502.1:0-4413 GCA_964563415.1 uncultured Halomicronema sp. | reverse complement strand
AACTACGACGGCACGCTCCCGCGCGTCTCCGACATGGTTGCGGACGTGAAACGACTATACCGGCGCAAGCGACGCGGGCAGCACATGGTGACCGTACACAACCACACCGATCGCAGTCGCGACAACAACAAGACGGGCACGATCGAGGAGGCCTGGATCTCCGCGGACAAGACGCACTGGCAGCTCACCCGCCTCAACCCGCTGGCGCACGGCTACCGGGACATGGTGGCCCGTCTGGAACGCTGGCGCGTGTCCGGCAAGGATGAAGATCGCATAGGAGTCTCTGGCGAATGGGAGAACGTCTCCGAGGGCAGTGGAACCGAGCGTCGCATCACGAGCAAGCGCTGGCAGGCGAGCAGTACGGTGGACGACACGCCCGCCTTCAGCGAGCACGGCACATACATCGTGGACTTTGACACGGACAAGGCCGCGCTCCTCAAGCGCCTCTTTGCTGACACGCTCGGGAACGAGGAAACCCAGCCCCTCTACATGCATCGATCCCTGACCAATCAACTCAAAGAAATTTTCCCCCCGGCCGAAGAACAACCCCCTACGGAAACACCTGTCGAGCCTGCCGTGGAGGAGGAAAAGAAAGAGGAGGAAAAGAAAGAAGAAGAGCCCGAGGAGACCCCCGATGATGTGGATGCCATGGATGTGGAGGAACCCGCGCCTGCTCCCGTGGAGGGAAATGGGGAATCTTTTGCCAGCGAAGAGAATACAGCTACGCCGCAAGTCGAGCCCGCGGCAGCGCCCGTGAGCGAACCAGTCTCGGCAACTGATTCACCGACAACCACACCTACCCCCGCTGAAGTTGCCATGGAAATTGAAGCACCCCAAAGCGTTCCCCCGCAGCAGCCTCAGCCGCAAGAGTCTGGGTCTGACGCGATGGACATCGAACCTCCCGCGCCCCAGCAGCAGGCGGAGTCACAGGGTCCCAACTTGGCCAACATGAACCGCGAACAGCTCCTGCAGTACATTGAGGGGATGAACCGCAAGCGCCCTCGCGAGGAGACCTCCCAGCCCCAGCAGGAACAACCTGCCGCTAAAATCTCGCGTGCTGCGGGCGCGAGTGACATTGCCGATCCCAGCAACTCGCAGCAGCAACCCAACATCGAGGATCTTGCCTCGACCGCAGGTGGCATGTCTGAGACGCTCCGCGACCTCGCGCGTCTCAAGGGCTTTGAGGGCAACGAGAAGGAGTTGCTGAATGAGATGGTGAAGGAGAAGCTCACGCGCGCCAAGGAGCAGCACGAGATGTTCAACAACGAAGTGAAGAACTTCCTCTCCTCTGGTCCCTTCAACGACAACGCTCAGACTGAAGAATTCATCAAGACCATGGACAAGAACCCCGAGCTGAGAAAGAACACGGCCATCCTGATGGCAACCGCGGCTCATCGCATGGGTCCCGGTAACCCCCGTCGCCAGGAGCAGCAGTACCAGCAGTCGAAGATGTCCGTGCCTCCCACTAGCGGTGCCCGCGGTGGCTCCTACGGCGGATACAGCAACGGAGCGCGCGTTCGCGACTTTGCCTCGGCTCCCGTGAGTGCCCCGACGCCCTCGTTCTCGCAGTTTGGCTCGACCGAGCAGATCATCCAGCAAACGCTAAATATGCGTCAGCAACCGCAGCAGCAGCGTCAGCAGCAGCAACGTGCTCCGGTCTCCCACTGGAACAACGTGGGCAACGCGCAAGAGTTCTCGCAGCGAGCACCGGCACAGAAGGCGAGCGAATCCAACGCAGCCCTTGCCGGCATCCCCGAGGATATCCGCAAATTCCTGCCTAAGCAGGGTGAGCAGTGGAACAGCCGCGAGTTGCAGAGCATCATGGCGCTCCCTGGTTCCAATGGCCTGTACCAGCACATGGCGAAGACCGAGTTTGGTCGGGATCCGAGAACCGGTCAGTACATCGGCGTCCGCCACGGCTCGTTCTCGCACCGCGCGCTCTCTGCGATGATCTACGGTCGCACGCCCTCCAACGATCCCAAGAGCCGTAACGCGTTCTCCAATGCGGTGAAGGGCATCCAAGATATCAAGGACTTGCAAACACGCACACACATTGGAGGCTTCGCCACCGGAATCAGCGAGGAACATGAGATGCAGGTGATCAATACCGACAAGAGATACCGAGGCAACGCGATGCCGATGTTTTCTGCCTACTAACTCACCCCTCCCACCCTCCCGCCGTGTTACCAATATAGAAAACTCCCGATTTTAGTGCGAAATGAATATACACGTGAGTTACACTCGTCTTTATCATTGTGTCTGTCTGCAGGGATCACTATTCTTCTGAGAGTATGCATCGACCCCAACGACCCCACGGGCTACGGCAGCGGCTCGGCCACGGCGCCCACCACGCGTGGAAGCGCACGACGAATCTCGGGCGTCGCAACATCATCAAGCTGTGCGCGGGACTGGAATCCTGCACACCCATGAGCGGAGGCCGCTCGGGCTACTGCGTGGCGTTCCCTGACGGACGCACGGTGCGTCTGCGCGGAGCCAACAATGTACTCAGCCAGATTGCGTGGACTGGACGCGCGCTCCCCCGCTCGCGTGCCGGTGACGCACGGCGTCCCGGTGGTCCCACGGTCTTGACGAGTGGACGTACCTACTTTGGCACGTCCGCGGGCGTGGAACGAGGCAAGGACGTGCACCAAGAGCTGCAGGACTTCATCACGATGCCTCCCAAGGAATTCCGGGCGCGCTACAAGGAGGTCGATCCGATGACCCGGGCCATGATGCTGGCGCTGAACGGGCAGAAGCTCGTGGGCGTGGCGGCGGAGTTGATCGTGCACGATGCCTCCATCGGGTGCGGGACGGCCATCGACGCGCTCTGTCTCGACAAACGCGGCCGTCTCGTGGCCGTGGAGCTGAAGACGGGCTACGGGCGCGCCTCCTTCCTTGCCCCGCTCTCCAAGGGCAAGCGGATGCGAGCACCCTTTTCGCAGCTCGCGGACAGCCCCCTGAACCGCGCGCACCTCCAGCTCGAGTACGGGGTGGAGCTGCTCCGCCGTTCCTACGGGGTGGAGGCCCGAGGTCTCGTGGTGCACGTTACGCGCGAGTGCGAGGTGCGCGTCCACGAGACCCCCGACACATTGAGGAGGCTCTACCGCCCGCTCATCTTTGAGGGCGCCGAGCGCACCTGCAAGAGGAAGAAGCGACCGCGCGCACCTTCCAGCAGTGCCGCTCGGGGATCCCCTCGGAAACGCACGCGGACCAAGTAGGTGCGCGGGGGAGAGCACTTTGCTTGCGTAGACCCTAAGTGCTCCTGCCGCAGGTTTCCAGTGACTCGCACGCGGTAGGCTGAGCGAGCTGCAGTACACGGTGGCGATGAGCTCGAATGTAGTGCTGGGTACGGTCGCCACACTCGTGACGGTGTTCGTGGGAGTGGGTGCGGCGGGCTACCTCTACCGCAAACGGCGGTTCTGGGGCGCGTTCATCCTCGCATTGGCGTTCGCGGCCCTGTTGGGTGTATTACTGCTCACCTTCTTCGCGGAGCCCACGCCCAACAACCTCAGCGTGGCGTCGGCGTATGGGAACACGGCAGGATTCGCGATTCTTGCCCTCTGTCTCGCCTTCTCGCTGAACGACGTGAGGTCAGGGGAGCGGGGCGATGCACCCGTGATCCTGATCCCGTACGCGCTGCTCGCGGCGATTGCCGTCCCCATCATCGGGGCAAACAACGGGCACCTCTGGTTTGCGTCTGTGGCCGTGGGAAGCGGGATGCTCGTGGGCGTGGGCGTTCCCCTCGTGGCACGAGTAGTTCCCCGCCGGGATCGCGCGCGTTCTCTGCGCCCAGGCCGTCCGCCCTCCCGTGGCACCCAATCTCTCGAACACATCTTGTTATATGTACCGGTGGCGCTCTTGCTGATCGCCTCAACCTTATGCGGGTTGGGCGATGCGTACCTTGCGTTCATGCTGGCAGCCGCGTTTTGGGCGGCGTCCCTGGGTTCCGCACTGGTGGTGCGACGAAGCTTGCGTTGGTGATGAGAGTATTTTAGGCAGCTGGAAACTTGTGTATCAGAAATAGAATCCCCCACTAGCCACTTTCGTGTTCCCTCAGAGATCAGTCTTCACGGCGACCATGGCCACTGTCAGTCAGAACGCCTACACGCGTATTTACGAAGAGTACAAGGCAAAGGAGGCCCCTTCACGAACGGACAAAGAGAAACTGTTGCGCGCGATCGCCAACGCGTTATACGAGAAGGGACTCTTGGAAACCCCCAGCGGTCCATCCGATGACTACCTGGAGACGCTCACGAGTGAAGAGGGGGAGCCATCGTGGTTTGTGAATCGCGAGGATGGCTATCACCACTTTATGCGCGACAACGGCAGCCCAGTGTTGGTGCTCGGTGGATTGATGTACTCCGATACGGATTTGATGACTATGCTAGACCGACAAATCAAGCAGAGCCCTGA
>CAZLYS010000501.1:0-4416 GCA_964563415.1 uncultured Halomicronema sp. | reverse complement strand
TGATCACTAAGCTATTCTCCGGATTTGAGAGCCTATAAAGTGGGAGTAAATTAAATGCCTGCTTCCTTAACTGAAGGTATATTTCCTCAGCATTATCCTCCGTAATTTTCGTTTTCTCTGGTAGGAATACGTAAACCGGTTTCTCTCCAACCTTATCCAGAATTTTTCTGTAGGTAATAGGGTCCCAGGAAGAATTGATATCCAGAATTACCTCCTCTGCGGTCCAGCTTTGAAGGGCTTGGTTGGCTTCCGCTAGCTGGTACTGATATCCATTGAACTGGAAAGGTTCATCCGACCAATCTCCCTCCTTGAAAGAAAGGGTCCAATCAGCTTGATAGACACCTTTATAACTGTAGCCATCTTTTTCATTATGCCAAATAGTAGGTTTCTGTACAGATGTCAGTTCCTGATCAGCATGGACATGGATTTCTGTGGTGGCAGAAGCTTTCCAGGTAGCTGGTCCATCAAAGCTCACGTGCCTTAGGCTCAGCCTATCTCCCTCATCTGTAAGAGGCGTCGTAAATCCTATCTTAAAGATTCTATCTTCTTCAGGTGTACAAGGAAATACCGTTACACTTACTCTATTCCCTTCCTGCCAATGCAGCAAGGCAGGATCCCGGCTTTCTACTCCTACGATTTCAGTATAGGCTGAGTCGGCTTTACTTTTGGTCGTAAGGCGAGAAAACTGTTCTTCTCCCTCAATCCATAAAGAAAGAGAGGTAGCCACTGCCCCTTCAGGAAGATGGAAAGAGTAGACTGCTTCCTGCTCCTGTCGCCACCTGCTGGTTTTTCCATTATGGTGAATATGGATGGTCATCTCCTCATATGCTAATCTGAACTGAGGATACAGATCTACCTTTGTGTGTACCTCCGAGGTAGATAGGTTATGTCCACTCCAAAGCCTTCTATGGGTCATATGACGAGCGTCATAGTTAGCCTCTAAAATATTAACTACCTCATCATCATACAGTTCCAATTCTCCATACAATGTCATGGCGATGAGCGCCAATGGATTATGGCTTTCAAACTCATCTGTCCCGGAATTCAGACCTCCAAATCCACCTGATCTCCAAAAACTTCTCTGTGTAACGCCACTAGCTAACATCACCTCTGCAGTTAATCTTCCTTCCGGAAGTTCTGATGCTACACGTACCCATTTAGGTAAATCTTTATCTGCTTGTTGTTGATAGCTCTGTTCAGCATGTTCTATGCTCTTCTGTAGAGTATTCCACCTCTGCAAGAAAAAAGATAGCACAAGCGCAGGAACTAGGACACCTACCCAATAGGCCCTTCTGGCAAAGGGTAGTTTCTCCATCCTGATATAAGCCTGAATAAAATATAGCAGCATCCATGCAGGCACTGTTGCCATCATGGATATCCCCAAGAGTAGGGCAAAAGGAATAGCCCAGAGGTTTAGTGGACCAATAAAAATAGTTAGGTACAAACATAAAACTGCGGATGCCCCGCTAATCCCATAGATAATGTACTGCCCCCAATCTGGAAGTACTTTCCTAAAGGGAAAAGCCAGCACGGCTATATGGAGAAGGACTACATAAATCCATAGCCAGCCAGTGTAATTACTGAAAATGCGTATCTCACTTAGATTTAAGGTATGCGCACTCAGGGAGAAAAGAACCAGTGCCAGAGAATACGTATGTTCATCTCCCTTAGAAAACTTTTTCCATCCATTCTTTGAAACGTGTTGAAAGAATACAATGACGAAATAGACAAAGGTACATAAGTAGATAAAGACAAAGGCGCCAAAGGGATCATATACCTCCTGACTTCCTTCAAGGAATAACAAGGTGAGAAGAGATATTAGGCTAAATCCAATCAGTGTCCAGCCAAGGCCATACAGAAACTTGTTTTGTGGCATAGGTATGGTTTTTCAGGTTACTCTTTAGGGGACGATGCTCCTACCTGTTTATAACGTGAATTACTGAGCTTAATTCCAGTCAATGAAAGATAACATCTAATGAACTGGATAGTGGATTATACAGGAGTGAGAATAAACAGTTCACCAAATAGGAGTGCTTTAACAAATAATTAAGAATCTTTTGTAAAAACTTAATTTATCCTAATTTTAGGTTATCTAATTAGGACACTTTAGTATACCAATATATTTTCAATTCAATGGTATAAAAATCGTCCTTTACTTTAACGACCATAATCCGTCTCATTTCCACGCTATGTACGCTGAGTATGAGGCCCTAATTGAGATAAATTCTCTTTCAGTTTTTAGAGGGAAGTTGCCAAAGAAGAAAGAACAAGAAGTCTTGAAATAGGCAAAAAAGAATCAAAAACTGTTAGTGGAAATATGGAATGCTAACCATCCGGCATAAATTGACTATGAGAAAGAGTAATAAAATTCCAAGGATACTTAAACTATATAAGGTTGAGGGATTTTCTGTTACCTGTGTTTTCAATACTGGAGAATTTAGGAAAATAGATTTTGAGCCCTTGTTTCTCAAATGGAAGTTGGATAGAGACCCTTTCCAGAAGAAATTAATGGCTCCAGATGAATTCTCACAGGTAGAAGTCATAGGAGGTACCTTAACATGGCCAAATATCACCAAAACTACCAAGCTTTCTAATGGAATGGAATTCAACGTCTCATTAGATCTTGATCCACTTGTTCTATATGAAGCAAGTATTCCCGACGAGGATGCCAATAAAAGATACAAAATTGGGGCTCTGTTAAAGGAAGCGAGATTAGAGGCAGGGCTTACGCAAGAAGAATTGGCCCAAAGAAGTGGTACCACAAAAAACTACATATCCCGAATCGAGAATGACCGATCTACTATTGAGGTAAACACTCTCATCAAGATAATCGAAGTTGGTTTAGGGAGAAAGCTAAAAATTGAGGTGGCTTAGTTAACTAAGTTAACCCCATCACCCACTCCCAGATCCCGAAAAAGCGGAAGATAGAAATGACTACGATCAGGATCAGCAGTCTATGTATCCAGATGTTGGCATTAGGGACCTTGGTGATAAATCTTACTCCCAAGACTGCTCCTACTGACTGGCATACTGCCATAAAGAGTCCCCAACCTATATTGACCTGGTTATAATAGAAGAAAATGATGAGGGTGGGAATGTTAAATAGGAGAACCAGGATCAGTTTGATGATATTTGAGTTGGTCAGGTTAAATCGGGAGATGAGGACCAAAGCTGCCAGCAGAAATATCCCCACGCCCGCCTGAATAAATCCTCCATACACCCCTATCAGGAAGAATACGCCAAAGACTAGTGGCCCCTTGGTGCGGATATTCTCTGTTTGAGTAGGAGTAATCCACCGCTTGGGTTTGATAAGGAGAACCACCAGCATAACCACCATTAGATAACCCACTACCTGAAACATGGCTTCCTTATCTAGCTGGGACGCTATCCATGAGCCGAGTGCAGCTCCTACTAGGGTAGGAAGTAGCAACCATCTGGAGGCTTCTATGGGTAGTTTCTGCGTTTTGCTGAAAGCATAGATTCCAGTCAGGCTCTGAAGGAAAGCCCCAATACGGTTAGTCCCGTTAGCCACTGGAGCAGGTAAGCCTACCAGGAAGATGAAAATAGGTAAGGTGATAAGAGACCCGCTACCGGCGAGTGTGTTGATGATGCCCACCACTACTCCGGCGAAGCCAATAAAAACATACTCATACCAGAGCAGGTCTGTTAACATAATCTTAGCTTAGAATTCTGTACGTATAGGCTTATTCTGAAGAATCCCTTCTATCTTCTCCATGACCTCTTCAGTAAGTAAGGCTGCCGTCTCAGTAGCTTTCAGGTTCTCTTCTAACTGAGAAACTTTGGAAGCTCCCAAAATGACGGTACTCACATGAGGGTTTTTCAGACACCAGGCCAGTGCCAGTAAGGGCATGGTAGTGCCTATCTCTTGAGCTAAGGCAGTGAGCGCTCTTACCTTATCCAGTCTGCCTTCCTTGAAGACATTCTCCTTTAACCAGTCTAACCCTTCAATGTCGAAACGAGTACCTTCTGGCGTAGTGTCATTGTACTTTCCAGTCAGTATACCAGACATTAGCGGAGACCAGATAGTGGTTCCCAAACCTACTTCATACAGATCAAGGTATTCTTTCTCTACCTTCTCACGATGCAGCATATTATACTGGGGCTGCTCCATCACAGGAGGGATAAGGTTATTCTGTCTGGCTACCATATGTGCCTGCATAATGCGATCAGCCGGCCACTCGGATGTACCCCAGTAAAGTACCTTGCCCTGCTGAATGAGGTTGTGCATGGCCCATACCGTTTCTTCCACAGGGGTGTTGAAGTCTGGTCTGTGGCAGAAGTACAGATCCAGATAGTCTATCTGAAGGCGTTTCAGAGCAGCATGACATCCGTCAGTAACGTGCTTTGCGCTTAGGCCTTTTTGTGTAGGCAGGTCTCCTCCCCAGCATACCTTGC
>CAZLYS010000500.1:0-4416 GCA_964563415.1 uncultured Halomicronema sp. | reverse complement strand
TATCACCGTTCAGTAAATACCGATATCACCCACGAAATCAGGGGGTCACGCGACGATTGATTCATCGAACCCGACAGTCTGTTCTCAGACGTCTGAGTTGGCTGATTAGGTATTCGTTTACACTGCTAAGCCTTAACTGCCTGCCCCCTGTCTCAAGTCCCCACCGGAGTTTTCACCATGTCACTTGAACAAATCCAAGGTTTGTACATCTGTCTCACCATTACTGTGATGATCGCGGCCGTTTGTCCGCTGGTATTTTTCGGTATTCGGGGACGTAGTGTGTAAGGTTCTCAACCGCCGACTTGATTTCAGACCGCAGCATCGCCGCTCACTCTGCCCCCTTGCCGATTGGTGAGGGGGTTATTATTGCTCCCACAGTTTGAGGTACGGGTGAGCGGTTGCTCCCGAGTCTTTTCAGGGAGATGATTGGCCTGGTGCTGGTGGTTCTGACTGAGTTGCGGCCAACCCTGCGAGTTGATTCTGCAGGGCTTGATAATCGGCCCGGGGGAGAGTGACTGCCGGTGTCGTGGGAGCTGTAGGAACAACTCGTTGTTCTAATGGCGCAAGGGCGATCGCCAGTTGAGCCTGGTGCTCTAAAATTTCTGCATTTGACAGCAAATCGCTGAGGCCATAGATCAAATTGCGGATATTGTCACGAACCCTGGGATCTCCGGTAAGTTCATCAACGTCTGACAATACTTTCTGTGCCCCCTGAAAGACGTCCCGCGCTGATTCCAAAGTTTGCTGAATGAGCAACACATTTTCTGGTTGGTTGATGGAGCCCGTCAGCGTACTGATATCAATGGCTGCATCCCGAAAGTACTCAGACGCTTCCGCCGCATTAGCTGACAGCGCCCGCAACTCGGCCAGTAATTGGGGGTCTTCTAGTTCAGTTGCCAAATTATCGAGAATGCCGGACAGGCGAGTCGTGCTTTGGCTAATGTTGCTAAGCGTAGCAGTGATATTGACGCGGTTTGCCTCTAGCAACGTGCGGACATCGGTTGCCGTGAGTTGAATTGCCTCAGCGGCAGCAGCAGCGCTAGTCGTGGCTTGCTGCACCGAGTCGCTCAAGGGTTCCACCTCTTCCTGAGCAGTAAGCGTAAGGGTCGTGAGCTCTCGGGTAAGTTGAGTGGCAGCGTCGGTAAAGTCGGTCGTGTTCTCTAGAGTGGCTTTCAAGCTATTGATGAGTTCGGGATCGGCTAACGTCGACGCAAGTGTCTCAGCCGAAGTCAATAGAGATTCATAGCTGACTCCGGTTATCCCCATCAGGGTCTCGCCATCGCAAACAATGACGCCTGATTCACAATCAGCCGCAGTTGGACTCATGGCCTGTTCGGCCTCGGTCAACTCGGCCATGGGCGTGATATCAATGGTCGTTTCGCCAATAAAACCCGATTGGTTAGCGGCAATGCGGAGATTTTCTTCGGGGATGCGGAGATTAGACTGAGTAATTTCTAACCGCACCTCAACCTGATTACTACTCGGCATGATATCGACCACACGACCGACCGGGACGCCCCGATAGCGCACTGCCGTCCCAACCTGCATGCCCACCGTATCCTGAAAGATGACAAGCATGTCGTAGTTACGACTACCGGGATTTAACCCGCGTAACCAAAGTACCAGGCCACCAAATAACCCCACCCCAATCAAGATTAATAGCCCGACTGAGCCTTCTCGAACTGCTCTTGCTCGCATTTCAACACTCCGTCACCAGGTTGCCTGCATCAGCATTCATTCCGGTATGTCCTTAGTTACTGCACCAGTTGAATCGGCCCTTCCACATTGCCGCTAAAAAATTGCCGCACAAAGGGATTATCTGTTTGGTCAATTTCGGCAATGCTGCCATTCCACTGAATTTTGCCCCGGTGCAAGAATATCACTCGGTCTGCCGTGCGGCGGATCGTACTGTCTTGATGGGTGACGATGATGTAAGAACTGCAGCCATGGCCTTTTTGAATATTGCGGATGAGGTCTTCGATCACCGTAGAGGCAATGGGATCTAAACCTGCTGTGGGTTCGTCATAGAGCAACATTGCCGGTCGGTCAGTGGGATTTTGCGGATTTGAGACGATCGCCCGTGCAAAACTTACCCGTTTCCGCATGCCACCCGATAATTCTGCCGGATAACGACTGGCAATGCCTGGCAGACCCACCATTTCTAAGACTTCTTCCACCAAACCGTGGATCTGTCGATGGGAAAGGGTGGAATGCTGATACAACAAAAACCCGACATTCTCTTCAACCGTCAGGGAATCAAACAGCGCCGCCTGCTGAAAGACCATGCCAATGCCGACTGGATCTTGCGCATCCTCGATCAGGCCAACCCGACGTTGTCCAGCGACATAAATTTCACCTTCGTCGGGGGCCAGCAATCCGGCAATGATGCGTAGAATGGTGGATTTGCCGGTGCCTGAGGGGCCAATTATGGCCAGGGCTTCTCCCCGATACATCGTCAAATCAAGTTTATCAATGACGCGATTGGAGCCAAAGGTTTTAGAAATGCCTCGCAGTTCAACCAACGGTTCATTACTGTCGCAGTCGGCCATTGCCGCTGGAGAGGATGAGTCAAATAGCGTATCGGTCATAGGCCAGCTCAAGCAGGTCGCAGGGACATCAATTAAGGACTCAAAAAGAAGGACGGGTCAAAAACTGACCAGTTTCATCTTCACACCTTTTCCTTTTAATGCTAAAGATTAACAGTCTGAATTGATACCGTCACTTGGCCTAATCAGTCGAGCTTTGAGATATCATGCGTCGCAGTTTCGTTCTGTCGGTTTCCATCATGGCCTGAATCTTCATGCAAGCCCCTCTGTAGGACATGTTCTTTAACTCTCTGAACAAATCGTTCTCCCAAATTCTGCGTCGGGTGCGCCACGAAACTCCGTGGTTGGCGCCAGAGCCCCCCCGCCGGGTTAACAGAATGGTCAAGTGGCTCGCCCCTGGCCTGCTGGTTAAACGGTGGCTGTTTTTGAGTGTGGGTGGGGTGTTGCTCGTCGGCTTTGGTACCTTAATCTTTCTCAAGTTAACGCCTGTCTTCTACACCGTCCAATTTTTAGGCGCGATTTTACGATTTCTGACGACGCTGGTGCCGAGCTACATTAGCGGCCCGCTCGCAATTTTGACCGGATTAATGTTTATCTTATGGGGGCAAACGCGGACCCTGGGGGCAATTACCGAGGTATTGCTGCCTGGCACTGAGACTGAATTAGTCGACGTGTTGATGCAAGAACGTCGCCTGGCCCGGGGCCCCAAGGTGGTGGTGATTGGCGGTGGCACGGGGCTGTCGAATCTGTTGCGAGGGCTCAAACATTACAGCCACAACATTACGGCGATCGTGACTGTGGCAGATGATGGGGGATCTTCGGGACGGCTGCGGCGGGAGATCGGGGTGCTGCCTCCAGGCGATATCCGCAACTGTTTAGCAGCCTTAGCCGATGAAGAAAAGTTGCTTACAGAGCTATTTCAATATCGTTTTAGAGCTGGGGACGGGCTAGAGGGTCATAGCTTTGGCAACCTGTTCCTGACGGCGATGAATGATGTGACGGGCGATCTAGAGCAGGCGATCGCGGCAAGTTCCAAAGTGTTAGCGGTACGGGGGCAAGTACTACCGGCGACGCTAAGCGATGTGAAGCTGTGGGCCGAGTTGAGTGATGGCCGCCGGATTGAAGGAGAATCCAAAATTCCAGAAGCGAATGGCCAAATCGTGACAATGGGCTGCTCGCCCAGTGAGCCCCCGGCATTGCCGAAAGCGATCAAGGCGATTCGAGAAGCTGATTTTATTGTGTTTGGGCCAGGGAGCCTGTACACCAGCATCATTCCCAATTTATTGGTCCCCGAAATTGCCGAAGCCCTCGCGGCTCGTAAGGTGCCTCGAATTTACGTTTGCAATGTTATGACCGAGCCCGGTGAAACGCTCGACTATGCCGTGTCAGACCACATTCGAGCAATAGATAAAGCCTGCGGCAAACCTTTGTTTGATGCAGTGCTAGTGCAGCGTCGCGGCCCCTCTGAGGTGGCGCAACAACGCTATGCCCAGGTCGGGGCATCACCCGTCTATCTAGATCGTGAGACGGTCCTCAGTTCGGGGCGGCGCATCATTTTAGCCAACGTGATGGAAGAATCAGCCTCGGGTTCTGTGCGACATCATCCTCAACGGTTAGCCAAGGTGCTGATGCGCTGGTATTCAAGGACTCAGGGGCTATGGTAATGTCCTTATCCCCATCGTCCTGGATGAGTCATCCACAAGGCCGTACCACTGGCGGGGGAGAATATGACAAACTCCGGTGCCGCAGACCTGCTAGTATCAGGACCCAGTTTAATGAAAGATTTGTAGGCCTGATGGAGTCAAGTATTCGGTGAATCTTGCTGCTGACCCTCAACGCCGTCGCTGCTATCAATTACTGTTGACCTGCC
>CAZLYS010000499.1:0-4426 GCA_964563415.1 uncultured Halomicronema sp. | reverse complement strand
GATGCCATTGTGATTGGGGCGATCGGCAGCCTCTGCATGCTGTGGGCCGAAATGCAGTTGCAGCGCTGGCAGATTGACGATGTCGTGGGAGCCATTCCTGTACATCTAGCCGCAGGGGTGTGGGGCACCCTGGCCGTCGCGCTATTTGGGAATCTCAGCGTGCTCAATACGGGGTTGGGCCGGATGGCGCAGTTCGGAGCACAACTTGCTGGCGTCGTCACGGCTAGCCTCTGGGCGGTTGTCGTGACCTTTTTGCTGCTGTGGTTCATCAATCGACAGTGGCCTCTGCGGGTGCGCCACCGGGATGAACATATTGGCCTGAATGTCGCCGAACATGGAGCCGCCAGCGATTTAGTGGATTTTTTTACCGTGATGCGGCGGCAAGAACGAACCGGTGACTTGCGATTGCGGGCCCCGGTCGAGCCGTTTACGCCCGTTGGGCAAATTGCGGCTCGCTACAATCGCGTCATTAGCAGCCTAGAGCAGGCTCTAGCGCGTACGGATGCCATTGTGGAAAGCGCGATCGAGGTGATCTTGACGGTTTCCCGACGAGATTTACTCATTCAGTCAATTAATCCCGCCGTACGGAAAATGTTTGGCCTGTCGGAAGGACAACTACAGGGCCAGCCACTCGATACCTTGCTCATGGTGGAATCTTTGGCCACCTGTAGCCTGAATGGCCGGGGGAATGAGACAACGGCCCAATCTACGGCCATCAATTTAGGATACCTACTCAAGATCGCCAGCGAAGACGGCACACCCTATGAACTGGCGGGACGCCGTCGGAGTGGTGGCGCTTTTCCGGTGGAAGTTACGGTGGCGGCGCTTAAGAGTCAACCCGAAGACTGTTATACGCTGATTATTCGGGATATTACCCTGCGCAAACAGGCAGAAGCGGCGATCCAGCGGGCAGAAGCGAAAGACTTAGAAGCCCGGCGGCTTGAAAAAACCCTGGCCGAACTCCAAGCAGCCCAATTGCAACTGGTACACAGTGAAAAAATGTCTAGCTTGGGACAGCTTGTGGCTGGGGTCGCCCATGAAATTAATAACCCAGTGAGCTTTATCCACGGTAATCTCACCTATGTGGACGAATATGTTGAAGAGTTATTGGCGTTGATCAACCTCTATCTCTCAGACCCTGACATTGGCGATTCAGAGGCCATCCGTCGGCAGATCAAGGCGATGGATATCCATTATCTGGCCAAAGATTTACCCAAAATTCTACAATCGATGCGTGGCGGGACCGAACGCATTACTGAGATTGTGCGATCGCTTAAGGACTTTTCGCACCAGGGGAGTGCTCAGCGCAAACGGGTGGATCTGCACAAAGGGCTTGATAGTACCCTGACGATTCTGGGCAATAAGCTCAAAGCGCAACGCGATCGCCCGGCCATTAAAGTAATTCGAGACTATGGCGACCTCCCCCTGGTGGAATGTTTTCCAGGGCAGATCAACCAAGTGTTCATGAACCTGTTGACGAATGCCATTGACGCCATTGACGAAAAATGGAATGCTCAACAGTCTCAAACTGCCACGGCTCCTCCCCAGTGGACGCCGCAAATCATTCTGCGTACGGAGATCGTAGAGGGTAATCGCCTGCACTTACATTTCACTGATAATGGCACTGGCATTCCCGATCATGTCAAGCGTCGCATCATGGATCCTTTTTTCACCACTAAGCCTGTTGGCCAGGGGACTGGCTTAGGAATGTCAATTAGCTATCAAATTATTGTTGAACGTCATCACGGCCAACTAAATTGCCTCTCAACTCCGGGACAAGGGACTCGGTTTTTGATTGAGCTGCCCATTGAGACGACGCCTGCAGCCGTCACTGAAAGTCATCAATCTCAGCGATCGCGATGACGAGAGTAAGTTTTCCATAGTGCCAGCTGCGATATCTTTCCAGTTTCTGACCTCTCTTGCTCCCCCCACCCCTTGCCGATCACGAATGGCATGCAAACTGCCACCACTTTTTTAACCGGGCTTACGGCACTAAAATCAACTTGCCAATATGGTTACCGGCTTCCATAGTGGCATGGGCTTTTTGCACATCCCGCAATGAAAATGTTTGTGCCACCGGCAACGCATAGGTACCATCAGCCACTCGCTCTAAGACGTGGCGATAAGCGCTTTGCTCAGAACCACTGGCGACGATCTCATTGAGCAACCAACCGCGCAACGACGCCATTTTGCGAATTAACGGCGTCACATCAACGGTGTCGGGTTGCCCTAGTAAGCCATAAATCCAGAGGGTGCCATGGGGCGCGAGCAACCGAATCTCCTGATTGAGGAATTCCCCTGCTGCCACCGGGTCAAAAATGACATTGAAGCCTTTGCCCTGGGTGAGTTTTTTGGCCTCCCGCCACCAGTCAGGCTCCTGGGTCACAACAATGTGATCAAAACGAGCCTCTGGCAGCGCTGCCAAAAGGTCCACTTTTTCGGGCCGAGTTGTGGTGCCCACAGCCAAGCCACCATAATATTTCACCACTTGGGAGGCAGCGATCGCCACACTGCTACTCGCCGCCGGAATCAGGACGCGATCGCCGGGCTGCATATTTTGCCGCCACACCAGACAGCCCCAGGCCGTCAGAAACGGCAACCACAGAGCCCCCAACCACTCGTCAGGAATGGCCTCAGGAGCCAGCACTGTCTTATCAGCGGCAACCACATAGTGGGATTGGTAGGTACCTTGCCCCAATCCCCGACTTGCTGGGGCATCAAGACTTAAAACCACCCGTTGCCCCTCAGTCCGTCGCCGCTCAGCACTGGGCACATCGTCAACGCCCTCACCCACCGCCGTAATGATGCCGCCGCCTTCTAAACCTGGAATAAATGGCGGATTGCCAGAGACCAAACGATATTGCCCCCGACGAGCCATCAATTCGGCATGATTCATACCAATACTGGTCAAGCGCACCAAGACTTCTCCAGGGCCTGGCACGGGCATCGGACCGTCTTCAAGTGCCAGTTGGTCAATATCGCCAAAACCCTTCACGACCACTTGATACATGCTGAAATCCCTATGAGTCATGTCTTGATTTTGCCTGACCCTGTTCTTCCCAAGTATTAAGGGCTGTAAAGGCGTTCGAACTAAACTTTACGCTAGCCGTCAGATACCAGAGAGTCGTCAGGGCAGAATAGCAGTTCAATTTCGGGCGTTGCTGATTTTGGGTATGAATTGAATCACTGGCTAGAAGAATAATATGGGCTGACTCCCTGTCGAGAGAGGAGAGCGGGCATCTTGCCCGCAGCCTCAAATGCCGGATTCATACTTCGATTCAGTAATGTCCAATTTCGATAGCAACAACCAGTCCCCCATCCGTATCAGCATGATCGGCAGTTTGACTCAGTAAATTTGATGTGAATATCGCGTGATGTTTACATTCCCTTCAGGTTAGGAGGGTCTTTTTTCAAGCCTGTATGAAATGCATCAGAAAAAATACGGGTTTAGACAAGTGAAAACTATAGTTTTAGTTAACAAGGGTGTGAAGCTACCGCGTAATCACTGAAAAATTACGTTGGCAGTCGTCCAAACGTTATAGTCAGCCTCTTAATTGGAACCGTGGGTGCAAGCTCCAGCGGCTTCCGAATCTACCATCATGCAGTCTCTTTCGGTCAGGCTATGCGTTCTTTAGTTGAGCATCCATCAATGACTTTGCGCCTACGAACTAGCCACTACCGCTTTATCTATTCGTTCGCATCGGACCATCAATTAGTCGGAACTGTGATCGGCGATAGTTATGACAATCAGCCAGAACACATTTTTAACCTGCGATCGCTGAGAGCACTAGGACTGACCCCTCAAGGCAATTTAATGATGAGCTTTGACGAAGTGTTTGGACAGTGCACCTTGACGACGGCTGAAACCATCTTGTCAGGGTCTCATTCGCAGAAGGGGTCTTTTTTTAGCATTAATTACCGCAATGGTGATGCTTGTATCTACGATGCCGCAACTGACCGGTGGATCACCAGCGGCTGGGAACCCGAGCGCTGGCAAATTCAAGAATTACCAATATTGCCATCGATGATGCCGCCACAACCTTCACGGCCTAAGAGGTTAAGGTTTTTTGCCTGGGGTCGTCAAGCGATCGCCTAAAGGCTAGCTTGCCTCTTGGCTTCATCCTTGAATTCCGCATCCATCTTTACAAGAGTGCGAGAGATAGCTATTGCCACCGCTACGAGAATCGCGATTGATAGCTCCATCGCTGACATAAAGGATGCTAGCAACCAGCCCTTGTGACTCTATACGGTCAGTGATGAGCCTGACGATACCCGCTGGCGCAACATGGATTAGCCGCAACAACATCCTTTGCATCTAGAAGAAAGTTTTCTCTCAGTAGCTTGGTTACAAAAGTTGCAACCAAGCTACTGATTGCCAGAAACCGTCGTCATACTAGCAGCATGTTGTTGAGCTGATTGGAGAGCT
>CAZLYS010000498.1:0-4431 GCA_964563415.1 uncultured Halomicronema sp. | reverse complement strand
ACGACGCAAGTCAAAACCGAGTTTGGCAACGATTGTTATGCTGTCAAAGGAATTGGGGGAACCCGAGAGTAACTCAGGATTTTTGCGCTCCTCCTTGGTCATGGAGTTGATCATGGCTTCGACCCGGCGCAGTTGTGTTTCACCTTGCTGCAACTGGTCATCGGAGATTTTGCCCGACATCCCCGGAATCATTTTCATGATGCCGCCCAGGGAGCCCATATTTTTCATCAGGCGAGTCTGCTTTAAGAAGTCATCAAAGTCAAACCTGGCTTCAAGAATTTTGGCCTGAAGTTTTTCCGCATCGGCGATATCAACAGCTTCTTGGGCTTTTTCCACCAGAGTGAGCACGTCGCCCATACCAAGAATGCGCGAGGCCATGCGATCGGGATAAAAGGGCTGCAATGCCTCGACCTTTTCGCCAACCCCGATGAACTTGATCGGCTTACCCGAAATTTGCCGGACTGAGAGCGCTGCCCCCCCTCGGGAATCACCGTCCATCTTGGTGAGAATGGCCCCCGTAATCCCAATTTCGTCATGAAAGGTCCGGGTCAAATTTGCCGCTTCTTGACCGGTCATCGCGTCAACGACCAGCAAGACTTCATCAGGCTGAACGGCATCTTTAATCTGCGCCAGTTCCGCCATCATTTTGGGGTCAATCTGCAAACGACCTGCTGTGTCAACAATGACGGTATCCACCCCTGCTTCGCGAGCTTGGGCTACCCCTTGGCGGGCAATCTCGACGGGGTTCGCATCCGTGCCCATCTCAAAGACGGGTATGTCAATCTGTTTGCCCAGGGTAATGAGCTGATCGACCGCTGCCGGACGATAGACGTCAGTGGCGACCATCATGGCCGATCTCGATTCTTTTCGAAGATGCAACGCGAGCTTAGCGGTAGCAGTGGTTTTACCCGTACCTTGCAAACCCGCCATCAAAATGACTGTGGGGGCAGTTTCTGCCTGGGCTAGGGGAGCGTTCGTTTCCCCCATGAGCTTAGTCAGCTCGTCATTGACAATTTTGATGAACTGCTGACCTGGATTAACCCCAGAAACAACCTCAGCGCCTTGGGCCTGCTCCTGCACCTCAGCGACAAACGCTTTGACGACCTGTAGGTTGACATCCGCTTCTAGCAGCGCGCGGCGCACATCCCGTAATGCCTCCTGAATATTGGCTTCACTGATTTTGTCCTGACCTCGGAGTTTTTTCCAGGCCGATTCAAATCGTTCAGAGAGGGCTTCAAACATAGGTAAATTTGCTGCAGTTTAGCGGAAAGGAGCGTCAAAGTTGGGCAAAATGGAGAATATCTTGCCACTTTGCGATCGATTTTTTCAGAACCTCCATTGTAAAGGGTTGTCGCCTTGACAAGTTCTAAAGGGCGGGCGGGTTTCTGGAAAACAGACGTCAGGCGGTGAAGCCTGCAACGTGGGTTAGCCAGTCGGCAAAGGGGCCAAGGTGCATCAGGGTGTTCAACTTCAGCGTCAATTTCAACCATTTCGAGGCTTTTCCCAGGTTTCTGAGCCGCTGCCTGGGTCGGCCCATGATGAGCGCCAGAGGGGCACCACTATGGCTGATGGTCAATCAAATCAAGCTTTGCAGTCCGTTCCAATCACTGTGCCGAGTTGGTGGTCAGTGCTAGAACAGCACAGTCGACTACTGGTTGCGGCAATTGATATTTCTAGCCATCGTATTGAGTGGACAAGCGATCGCTTTCGTCAGCTTGTGGGCATGATCGATGCGCCACCGACGCTAGGAGATGCCGTTCTCAAGCGGCTCACTCCAGATGATCAGCTGTGGGTCCGCGAACGCATTCGCCGTCACATCTTGCACTCTATTTTGACCGAGCGGTATCAGCGTTCTGATCTCCTACCATCACGCTGGCTCCATGAGTCCCTGATTGTGGCCGTGAGTCCTCTCCAGGGCGATCGCGCCCGCTTTGTGGAATTCACCGTGAGCAGCGATCATCTCCAACTGCAATCGCTTGATCCGGCAGTGGGGGCCGCCCTTGATCGGTGCTGGTCAGAGCCCCCCACCACCAACGATGTGTTGCAGCAGTTGAATGATCCCCATTCTCCTTTGCAGGCGGTCTTGCAACTGCTCAATCCTCAAACCTACCGGGCCAGTGGCATTGTGTTAATTGAGGGCATGGATGTCAGCGATCGCGAAGTCACCCAACGCTTGATGCATCTTTTGCTAGATCGAGAATCGATCTTGACCCCGCACCGGTTTCGGGAAGCCAATAGTTTGCTCAAGCGACTATTTCGCGCTACCGATAGCCTCATTCTCACGGCTGAAGGGGGCAACGCCGCTCTTTATCTCGATCTCGATCAGTCAGAATGGACCACCCAACCGCTGCCAACAGACTCTTTACAGCAGTCAGCATTGTTCAAAGCAGCGTCCCAAGGCACTGTGTTGAATCTGCGTGATTTACCCACTGCTGGCCTTTCGACCTGTGAGCAACTGCTGCGAGAACGGGGAGCGCAATCGCTATTGGTGTTACCTCTGGTAGCTAAATCAGTACGCCTCAATGATGCCCCGCAATTGCTCGGAGTTGTGGGCCTCATCAGCGATCAACCCGATGCCTTTGACACGATCGATGAGCACAATGGCAAGACTTTGGCTCCGGCTCTCACCATCGCCATGCGCCAGAGTGTGAACGAGCGCTTTACCCATGTTCATGAGTCCGTGCGGTGGCGGTTTGAAGAAGAAGCCGAACGCCGCAGTTTGGGCCTACCACCTGCGCCGATCACCTTTCGCGATGTGTATCCGCTCTATGGTATTTCCGACATTCGCGGGTCTTCTAACGAACGCAATCGAGCCATTCAACAAGATTTGCTGACGCAGTTTCGGCTAGCTTTGGCGATCGCGAAAGCAGTATGCCATACTCTCAAAACGGCTTTTGCTTGTCAGCTTCGCGATGACCTGCAGGAAAAAATCGAGCAACTACAGCAAGGCATCACCGTCGATGCTGAAATCACCCTCCTGCGGTATTTACAAGAAAATTTAGAAGCCCATTTCGACTTTTTCAAAACCTGTGGCGCAGCGGTAGTGGAGGCGATCGCCAGCTACGAAGCAGCTAAAGATGATCAACACAATTGTGTCTATGATGCGCGGTTGCTGTATGACCAAACCGTGCAAAATATCAACCTCTCATTGCGTGACACCTGGCACAAGTGGCAGCGCACCATGCAGCACGTGTCATCTCACTACTGCGATATTGAATCGACTGACGGCATTGACCACATGATTTATGCCGGCAGTGCCATCGATCGGCAGTTTTCCCCGTTTCATTTGCGGAGCCTGCGCTATGAGCAGCTACGGGCAGTTTGTGATTGTGCCCGCACGGGCTTTCGTCTCAAAGCCGAACACGCCACCGATATGGATATCACTCACCTAGTGCTGGTGCAAGACAGCACGGTAGACATCACCCATGATGAAAGCACCGAACGCTTATTTGATGTCAGAGGCACCCGTGACACCCGTTATGAAATCGTGAAAAAGCGCATTGATAAAGCCCTCGACACTGCCACCCACGATCGCATTACCCAACCCGGTTGCCTAACACTGGTGTATTCCACCGATGAGGAGTGGAAGGAATATCAGGCATACCTCCGCTATCTACAGCGCGAAGGTTGGGTCGGCACCGACATTGAGCAAGGTGCCGTCGAACCGCTGCAAGGGGTCACTGGCCTGAAATTTGCCCGTGTCAACGTCTTAAACGTCTTAGACGAATAATCTAAGGAACACACAGCCAAGCAAGCCACACTTTGACAAAAAAAGGGGGCATATGCCCCCTAAACCTAGCTCCGGTGCAAGTCAACTGACTTGCTTGAAAAGTCGCTTAGCTCGCTGCTGAACCGCTGCGATCATAGGTCGCCCGAAAGCTCGGGTGTACCTTGCCTTGGATGCGGTTCCAGTATTGGGTGACATCAGCCTCTAGACCGACATCTGCGGCAAGACGAGTCAACATCGCTTGCTGACGGCGCTTAACATTGCGGTTATGTCCCATGAGCAATGTGCGGGACTTAAGCTCAAGGTCAGCCAGAGCTGCAGGCGCATCCGCAACCGGTGCCACAGCGTTAACAACCGGAACCACTTCAGTTCCAGCAGCACCAGTGCGATAAGCAACACCTCGATAGACGAGATCTAAGGTCGGTTGCTGGACAGGGTTGCTCTTGACAGTGCGGAAACGGATATCAACGCCGCGATATTTGCCAACTTGAACACTGTGGTTCATGGCCACAGCGGGGGGATTGTAATCGTATTGAACGCCGCGATAAGTAAGTTTCATGGTTCGCCTCCATACAGTTCCATTCGTAGCCGGAATGTATTTGTGGCGCGTTCCTTCGAGGTCCGGTGTCCCCTACTTCCGTCCTCATCTCTAGGATTGAGAGACAAGAGGATGAACGATTTATCCTTTACTTCTGTATTGTAAG
>CAZLYS010000497.1:0-4439 GCA_964563415.1 uncultured Halomicronema sp. | reverse complement strand
GGCTGAAAGGTCCCCACATAATCACCCAAATAGGGGAGTCATGTAGAAAGATTCGCTTTAATGAAGTTGTTATGAGATCGAATCCTTAGCGAGTTTTACTTTTGCTTTTTAATGTTTGAAGTCAGAGTAATCACACAGGTTGCTTTGACCATATGGCAAGCTGAAGTGGCCTAAACCTATTCTCGTGACATGCGTAATTCGACTCGCCAGAGTACAAAGCTTTGGTTGATTCCAGAGTTTGATAACTTGGAACTATTTCGGGCAGAAGCCATCTATTACAGCTATGCTCGCCACTCTCATCCAAGCTATTCAATCGGCATTATTGAGGCTGGAATAGGAGGCAACTATTACCAAGGGACTACCTATTTAGCTCCTCCTAAAAGTGTTATTTTTATGAATCCACAGGAAGCCCACACCGGTTACTCTGCCGAGAATTTACCACTTACTTATCGTATGCTATATCCTGGTGTTGACTTCGTTCAGAAAATAGCCAGTGAGTTTCAAATCAGTGGCTTTCCCTGCTTTAAGGACGCTGTTGTTCAGAATAAGGCATTGGCTAGAAATTTTCTTTCTCTACATACAGTTCTTGAACGATCAAACAATCGGTTAGAACAACAGGTTCATTTAATTGAAGTTTTATCAGTCATTCTGGTCAACTATGCTGATGTTAAACTTCGATCTATTCGGCTAGGCAAAGAGCATCGATCTGTTCGTTTAATTAAAGAGTATCTTCACGATAACTTAAGCTCTAATATCTCATTGGAACAATTAGTAAAAATCACAAACTTAAATCGTTCATATTTAATTCGCGTGTTCCGTAACGCCGTAGGAATGACACCATACACTTATCTAAATCAAATTCGTGTGGAAAAAGCAAAGCAGCTTTTGAAGCAAGGCATGTCTATTGCAGATGTTGCGATCATGGTTGGTATGTCAGATCAAAGTCACCTGACTCGACACTTCAAGAGAATTGTAGGAATTACACCAGGTCGCTATCGCACCATGTCAATATCGTTCAAGACGAATTAACTTGAGTGCGTAGATACTTTAGGTCATGTTTTTTGAGGCGAGGAACTATGACCTTAGAAGAAATGAACTTACCGCATCAACAGGACTATCATCTTGCCCAAATAAATATTGCTCTGATGAAAGCCCCTATAGACGATCCAATTATGGCTGAGTTTGCCGCTGCACTTAATGAGGTAAACTCGGTTGCAGATCATAGTCCAGGTTTTGTTTGGCGATTACAAACTACATCTGGAAATGCGAGCAATATTCGAGCATATCCTGATCCGAGAATACTGGTTAATCTATCGGTCTGGCAGAGTGTAGAACAGCTCAAGCTCTATGTTTACAAGAGTTTGCATGGTGATTTTTTTGTCCGTCGTCGTAACTGGTTTGAGAAGTACCAAGGTGAGCATTTTGCTATGTGGTGGATTCCCACTGGTTATTTGCCCACTGTAGAGGAGGGCAAAGCCAAACTAGAACATCTTGCGTTATGTGGGGATTCACCTGAATGTTTCACCTTTGCAAAACCTTGGCCACCACCTGTATTTGAGCAGCATCCCCTGCCCGCTGCACCGGAACGAATCTGAGCTATTGCTTGAGAGACAACGGTTACCCACGCCCAGTGCGCAGGATCTTTAGGCAGCTCTAGACTATCTTTTGGAACATGTTATCTACTTAGGCTGCGGAGTTCAGACTATCCTATTCTCCTCAGCACCATACCAACGGACAGCAAGATTATATAGATGGTCAAGTGCTTCTGATAATTCCTTGCCGCGTTCAGTCAAACGGTAGGTCACTTGTGGCGGAATTGTAGGTTTGTGATCACGGTGAATCATTTCATTTGATTCCAACATTCGTAGCCTCTCAGTAAGAACCTTGGTTGAGATGCCATCGACCTTACGCCTCAACTCGCCAAAGCGTAAGGTCCCATTTGTATCCAGAATCCACAGAATGTAGAGCGTCCATTGGCCAGAAAGGTGCTTCAGCAATATTTCTAGCGGGCAGCATTTAGGTTCAGTCATAGAAATAATCTCAGATGCGGGGTAGTTACTAAACGGAAGCTACTTTACTTTAGTAAGTTTCTAATCTAATGTCTGCATGGAAACTGAGTTTATGGGGAAATGATTTATGGCAACTGTTCTGCATGTGATTCCAGCCCACGAGGGGAGCGTTCTCAGTCTCGTAATCTTGCCAAAGAGGTTGTTAATGCATGGCAGGCTTTGCACCCTGAAGACGTGATTACTTATCGTGACTTGAGACAGACCCCAATCCCCCACATCACAGAAGAGTGGATTGCAGCTGACTTTACACCACCAGGAGCTTTAACCCCTGAGATGACAGAGGTTCTCAAGTTTTCTAATGACTTAGTTGATGAGTTTTTAGCTGCCGATCGCTGTATTTTTAGTGTGCCTATGCATAATTTCAGCCTGCCATCTAACTTCAAGGCATACATTGATCAGATTGTTCGAGTGGGCCGCACATTTGCGTTTGAAGATGGTCAATTTAAGGGTCTAGCAGCAGGTAAGCAAATTTTGTTCATCACGACACGGGGAGTTACTTATGAAATAGGTTCTCCTTACGAAGGATGGGATTGCCAAACGCCTGCTTTGCGCTACGCTTTTCAATTTATGGGTGTGACTGATATGCAATTCATTCATGCAAGTGGATTAGATTTGGGAGACACCGCAAAACGACAAGGATTAGATAAGGCAAAATCCCAGATTCAAGACTTAGTTGTCACATGGTAGCAACAGCCATCTAACATCTCATGATGGCGGATAGGCAAGATTCGCCAAGTGGCATTTCGCGGTTGCCCCCGACGCTGCTTTTGCCATTAGACGACTTAGAAAACTCGCATTTACCTTGTTGTTCTAGTTCTTCGAAGAGCCGAAAAATTAAGCTGCCAGGCTTTGAGATGAGTGTTCTGGCTCTGCCAAAAAGTCAGAGAAATCTTTCGTCAAAGTCCAGCGGAAATTGGAGTAGACGTAGAAGAAGAGTCCCAGCGTGATGCCGATGAGGGTGTATTCGGGGCGGGGTAAAAATGTTGAGACGATGGTCACTCCGATACAGACGACCGTATTAATTACAATGATCTGCCGGGCGGTGGGAAACGCCAGGTAGTAGCTGATTTGTTTGCCCAGATAAAACAGTGTCATGCCAGAAATCGCCAGCATCCTGAATTCTCCCATTGCCAGATCATTCAAAATGGCGTGTCGAATCAGGTTAGAGAGGATGCCCATGCCCAACAAGAATAGTAAATGGGAATACAGCAAAGGGAAACCATACCGAATGTTTTTAGCCCGCTCTAAAAGTGGAAAACCGTCAAAATAGATCCACCAAATGGCTCCAATTATCAAAAAGCCTGTGAGGGCCGCGACGATATCGAGTTGATTCCAGTCCAGTCCACTAAGACTCCCGACGAGGCTAATCACCGACTCGCCCAGCAAAATAATGGAAAGTAGCCCCACCCGCTCGACTAAATGTTCTCGATGACAAGGGATTAATTCTCTGTCAGTGCTCAAACGAGCGGTGGCGATCATCTCTAACCCAATACCTGTCAAGAAGATAATGGGTCGTAAAGGACTCCCAAACAGAAGAGACAATAGAGCGATCGCGGCTCCTCCCAAAATCGTGAATCCCATGGTTTGGGGATAGGGCTGGGTCTGGGGAAAGCGCTGCCCGGTGACAAAGTACATGCCTGCCAGTACCAAGCGAATCACAATGTAGTAGGCAATAAAGCGTACCGAAGCGGCTAACAATCCGGCCCCTAAAAACGCCGATAGCGTCGTCATCAAAAACATGATCACCAGACTCGCCACCCGATGAGTTCTACTGTCAGTATCGAACCGATTGGCATACAGCGTGTGACTGGCCCAGATCCACCACACGGGAATGAACTCGGTAAAGTACAGCAGCACCTGCTTGCCTTCCAAGTGACCCTCATGGACGTGGGCCAGGTGATGGGTAATGACGCTAATGCTGGCGACAAACACCAAATCGAAAAAGAGTTCGAGCCAGGTCGCGTGGCGATCTACGGCGTAATACTTGAACGTGGGTGACATAGGAGGAGTCTCCAAGCAAATGATGACTGTATGAGCCTTCGTGGGTCATGCCTTGCTTGCCCCACGCTACGGCATATCGAATTTCAAGTTAGACAGAACGCTAAGTTGCGGCCATGGCCAACGCTTCGATTTGGGCTTGGAAGATAGCCGTCGGTTGAGCCCCCGATATCAAGGACTGCTCATTAAAGATGACCGCTGGCACCGCCTGAACGCCCCGGCGCATCCATGCGGATTCGAGATTTCTCACCTCGCTGGCATACAGACCGCTGTCGAGCACTTCCCTGGCTTCATGACTGTCGAGACCAACTTGACTGGCTGCGGCAAGCAGCACCTCGGTGTCATCAACGGCTTTCTGCTCACCAAAGTAGG
>CAZLYS010000496.1:1928-4440 GCA_964563415.1 uncultured Halomicronema sp. | reverse complement strand
CATTTCACACAAGGTTGAAAGTTCCGCCCCGCAGTTTCAGGAACGGTCGATATAGTGGAACTGGGTCAATCAGCTCAGGTAGTTTGTCGAATATGTATTAGCGTCCAGGCTTTAACCGGATGCCATCAAGTGTTATGACCTAGGCAGCTACGCTCACAGTTGATGACTACACGCCACTGATGATGAGATAGGTTGTCAATGAATCGCCCACTGTCTAAATCTCGACGGGCCTACCCCTTGATCGTTGCCGGGGGAGCGATCGCCCTCTTCAACCTTATAGGATGCGCAGCGCAGTCGGAGTCTACCCCAGTGATCGAGACACCAGAGACAACTGATTCACCAGAAACAATTGACGTTGCTGAGGCCAGTCAAGGCAGCGATCGCGATTTCCAGATCGTCACCGTGGTGGACAACCTGGAGCATCCCTGGGGCGTGGCCTGGTTGCCAGATGGGGATCTGCTGATTACGGAGCGATCGGGCCAAGTGCGGCTGGTTCAGGATGGCATGCTGGAGCCGACGCCGATTCCGGGGGTGCCTGACCTTTTTGCTCAGGGTCAAGGCGGCCTGCTAGACATTGCGCTGCATCCTGACTTTGCTACAAACCAACTGGTGTACTTCACCTATTCCCAAGGCACAACGGATGCTAACCGCACTCAGATTGCCCGCGCCACCTTTGACGGCAGTGCCCTGAGCGATTGGCAGGTGATTTTTGAGGTGTCTCAAACCAAATCTCGGGGACAGCATTTTGGTTCACGGCTCACCTGGTTACCGGATGGCACACTGCTGGCGGCGATCGGCGATGGTGGCAATCCACCGGTCTCATTAGATGGCGAATTTATCCGTCAGCAAGCTCAGAACTTGGCGAGCCATCTCGGCAAAGTGATTCGCATCAATGACGATGGGTCGATTCCCACTAATAACCCTTTTACTAACGACGCTGCTGCCGCCCCAGAAGTCTGGAGTTATGGACATCGCAATATCCAAGGGATGGCGATCGACCCCGTTACGGAACAAGTATGGGCAACGGAGCACGGGGCGCGGGGCGGCGACGAAGTCAACCGGTTGGATGCCGGTGAAAACTACGGTTGGCCAGTGGCGACCCATAGCCGGGAGTATTCTGGTGGCTTGATCTCGCCAGAAACCTCACTCCCCGGCATGGTTGACCCGCAAGTGATTTGGACTCCTTCCATCGCGCCCTCGGGATTAGCCGTTTATCGAGGCAATGCCTTTCCAGAATGGCAAGGCCATCTATTTGCAGGAGGATTGGTGTCTCAAGATATTCGTCGACTAGAAGTTGATGACTCGGGCACGGTTGTTAACGAAGTGGCGATCGCCATCGATCAACGAGTGCGCGATGTCCGGCAAGGTCCCGATGATCTACTGTATGTGCTGACGGATGAGTCAAACGGGCAACTCCTGCGCATAGAACCTCAGTCATGACTCTCTATGAGCTCTGAGGGGGTGGCTGGACGTCCTTGCAGACTAGGCTTCAACTCCGCTCAAATCTCGATACTGACAGTTTGAGCGAAGTCGAAACCAATTCATTGAGCAGATTATCTAGCCGCAGATTCCTAACCTTGCGCGACGGTACTAACCGCTTAAGTGGGGATCTCATGCAACCCTCTTGAGAGGAGCCTTTCTCTGAGGGATAACGCTCTCGAAAGGAGCCCGATGGCGACAGCTGGAGTCACTTGGGTCGCAAGGTGCGGCTGGCTCCAGTTGTGGATGAGACGCGGTACTGTCACTGCCAGGTAGCGGGGGCGATTCGCTGGCATCATCGCTCATCTCGGGAACCACTGACACGGCTCATCTCATACCGGCGATCGCGTTTCCAAAGCCGACATTTGCCAGAAAAAAGTTAGTCTTCATCAGATTAAGCCTCAGCATCTTGGATGTTTATTAAACAAAAAATAAGTCGAGAAGACTTCGCTACTGCTGAAATTAGCAAACACTAACTTTATCCCGCAAAAACTTCTTTCTTTGCGTTCACCAATTGCTGCCTTTCTGACTCAAAGGGTTGGCACTTCAATACTTGTTCATAAATTTGGTGGAGCGCGAGCCCTCTATCGTCACAATTAGATTGTCGGTTAACCATGACAAGGGTAAAATCGTACCGCAGAGTAATCCGCTCATTTTTAGGTGTTGGCGTTTCAAGATCTCGGGGAGGGGGACATCCGTTACTTGATGTAGGCCAGCCTTGAACATTTCCAAAACGGGGGCTTGCGGAAACTTCGTTCAACTTGCTCTGTGCCTAGAAACAGTTAAAGTTCAACACTTATGGTTCGCTTATGCTTCAAAGTTGCCCATTCTAAGTTTAGGGCCAAAAATCCTCGAAACCTCTTCATGGAGAGTAATGTCATGACTCTCCCATGTGTACTTGCCAACTTGATCTTGTTTTGTTTCTCAACATGCTTAATAAAATCTCTTTTAATACTGTAGAAAAAGCTTTGGCCGCTAAAAAGTCTGGCATGAGCTTAAGTCAACAGGATTTTTATCAATTCAACTTTAGTGA
>CAZLYS010000496.1:0-1912 GCA_964563415.1 uncultured Halomicronema sp. | reverse complement strand
TGGACCTTAATGAAATTGTTTTGAGCCAGTCAGTTTTGGTCAGAACTAGCTTCAGAGCTGCTCAGCTAAAAGAAGCTGATTTAAGTGGGGCCGATTTAAGGGCGTCTGATTTGTCGAAAGCATCCTTAATTAGGGCTAACCTCCAAGGGGCTTGTCTCTATCGGGCTGATTTAAGTGGGGCTGATTTAAGTGGAGCTGATTTAAGTGGTGCCCAGCTTCAAGGTGTTCACTATGACAGCCAAACTATCTTTCCAGAAGGATTTGCTTATAAAGCTTCAGGGGCGATCGGTCCAGGGGCCAATTTAAATGGTGCCGCTCTCAATACGGCAAATTTGCGTCATACCGATTTACAGGGTGCTAACTTACTGGGAGCTTATCTGGGTGGCGCAGATCTAACGGGTGCCAATCTCAAAGGCGCACGGTTGGTACAAGCTGATTTGCGGCGAGCAATTTTGACCGGAGCTTGCTTACGAAATACCCGCCTGAATGGAGTCAATTTGAGTGGCGTTGATCTAAGGGCAGCTGATCTAACCAATGCTGCTTTTGAGGAATTTGAAAGTATCGCTGGAGCGGACTTCTCGCTGGTTCAAGGATTGACGGAAGCGATGAAGGCTATTATTCTCTCTCAAACTGCTGAACAGTTAGATACGATGCATCCCTTGACCCGAAACACGACCAGAGAAAGTTTAGAGCAATCAACCTGACAGATTGTTTTCGGGTAATTTCCCAATCCCTTTCGTCGGAAATGGCGATCGCCAGTCATGAGGATAAATAAATGCGATTACAGGCCCTTGCGATTGCCCTAGTCGCCTGTTAGCTCCCCTCGGCATAGTACTTGAGGCCAAAGCCGATACGGCCCCAGCCCACTGCGATTTATATGCGCTTGGGGCAACCTATGCTTATCTATCCAGTAGCTGCACACTCTCCCAGCGTCAGGGATTTATTGGCATTCAATTTCAGTCAAACAGCCAACGCTACGACTTTGCCCCAGTGGCGGGTCAATCAGAGGAATACATCGATCAATATGGCAATATTGCTTATCAATCAGTGTTTGAGTCTGGACAAAGCTTTGAATTTGTCGATGGGTCCGAACTATACGTGTATTGGGATTACAACAGTTCTTACGGCAGTGACCCGGTACAAGACTAGAGATCATTTACAGAAGGAATCTTAAGGAACCCCATATGCCAACTCTGACAACGGTTTCAGTATTTTAATTATGCCTTCCGTTTGGAGATTGGCCAGATGTAACGTTAAGGCAGACAAGTGAATGATTTAGAATCCTGTCAATACCGCAGAGCGTGGGATCAATACAACTGAATGGGCTGTACGTTCTCGGCCTAAAGCGCTTCAATGACTGGGCTAGACAAACGATTGACCAACTTAAGTACGGCTTACTTGACCGTTGTTGTGTCAGCAAGTCAAGTAATCTTCGCGAGCAAGGGCTACTGCGTAAGTCCTACATTTGTTAAAGTAGAGCAATATAGAAGCCTTAGTGGTGTTATCAACTAGTTTACAGGGCCGAGATTTTAGACCTATCGGAGCCTTTATAGCGCCTGTAACAACATGGACTGGAATTATTAGGTCAGTCGGTCTAAGGTTTAGGAGATAGGAACAGTAGAATTTCTATGACATTTAACCCTGAGCGCGTTGATTTCGTTGGCCTACATGCTGATGACGAGGCTAGCAATCAGCTGCTTCAATACCTCAAGCATCAATCACCTGAGGTGCTAAGTCGAGTGGCCCAGGCCGTCACTCCTGAGATCAAGCAGATTATTTCGCACAATGTTCAAGGCTTGATTGGGGTGCTACCCGGTGACGGCTTTAATGTGCAAGTTTCAACCGATCGCGAAAACTTAGCCGGTTTGTTGGCCTCTGCAATGATGACGGGATATTTTCTCCGTCAGATGGA
>CAZLYS010000495.1:253-4454 GCA_964563415.1 uncultured Halomicronema sp. | reverse complement strand
CCCATGCTTTTCCTGATTTTATAGATGGGATGATAATGAAATTCTTCAATGCTTCGACTTTTGACGGATATAATCCGTATCGAGTGACAAAAGGGGGCTTTGATTGGGAGATTATTGAACCGGACGACCCTTGGTCATACATAGGATATTGGGGTGATCACCAAATTATTTATTCGCTTAAATTCCTGGAGTTTGTTAGAGACCATTTTCCTGAAAGATTGGAAAGCTATTTTGATAAGGAGATTTTTGTTTATGCGAACGTACCTTATAGAATCAAGTCCTATCAAGAATTACTGATAAACCCAAAAGACACCATTGATTTTGACGATGTTGCTGATATTTCAATTAGGGAAAAACGTAGTCAAATCGGAGCGGATGGAGCTCTAATGGTAAAAGGTGACGGTCAGTTACACCATGTCAATTTTATTGAAAAAATGCTAGCATCGGTATTGGCTAAAGTATCCAATTTTATTCCCGAAGGAGGAATCTGGATGAATACACAGCGCCCGGAATGGAATGATGCTAACAATGCCCTGGTCGGAAACGGGATTTCCATGGTTACTTTGTATTACTTAAGGAGATATCTAAAATTCTTCGAGGTCATTTTTGAAGAGTTGAGTAGTCGGAAAGTGGCAATTTCAAAGGAATTGTTGGAATTTTTTTGGGAAGTTCATCAAACACTTACAGATAATGTATCCATATTGTCAGGAAGTGTTTCAAATGCTGAGCGCAGGAGGATGTTGGACGGATTAGGCATACCAGCGAGCAACTATCGATCAAAAATTTATGGGAATTCATTTTCAGGAAAAAAAGGACAACTTTTATATAGTGATTTAAAATCCTTTTTTAAAGTTACTCTACAATTTTTGGAACATTCAATTGAACGGAATAAAAGGTCCGATGGGATGTATCATGCATATAATCTAATGTCCATAGAAAAGAATGGTGGTGTTTCCATTTCCTATCTCAGTGAAATGCTTGAAGGTCAAGTGGCTGTATTGAGTTCGGGCTACTTAAATGGTGAGGAAACCTTGAAGGTCTTGGATGGATTGAAATCGAGTTCCTTATTCAGGGAAGATCAATATAGTTATATTCTCTATCCCAATAAAGACCTACCGCAATTCTTAAAAAAGAACACAGTTCCTAACCGGTTGATTGATAAATCGAAACTTCTGACCTCTTTGCTTAAAAGTGGAAATAGGCAGATTGTCCAAAAAGACGTCTTTGGAGAAGTACACTTCAACGGAAATTTCAAGAATTCCAATGATGTTGTAGCGGCGTTGAATGCTCTGGACCCGTCTGGACACTCCATTTCAGAAGATGGGAAAGAGGAGGTTTTAGAAGCTTTTGAGGAGGTCTTTGATCATAAATCCTTTACGGGTCGATCTGGTACATTCTTCGGATATGAAGGGTTGGGTTCAATATATTGGCACATGGTTTCCAAACTTTTATTGGCAGTCAAGGAGTGCTCCCTTAGGGCCATCAATACAAATGAAGAACCCGGTGTGGTCGGAAGACTTTTGGAGCATTTTTATGAAATATACGAAGGGATTGGAGTCCATAAATCTCCACAACTATACGGGGCTTTTCCTACGGATCCATATTCACACACGCCAGCGGGGAAAGGGGCACAGCAACCAGGAATGACCGGTCAGGTCAAAGAAGATATCTTAAGTCGTTTTGGTGAACTGGGGGTAGTTGTCAAAGCAGGGCAGCTAAGCTTTCAACCCGTACTCTTACGAAAAGAAGAATTTTTAAGGGAAGAAAAGAAATTCAAGTATGTGGATTTAAACTCAGAGCACAAAGAACTTCTTCTGCCGTCAAATTCATTAGGTTTTACCTATTGCCAGATTCCCATTATTTACAGAACAGCGGAGGTAGGCCAAATAGAAGTATTGCATAAGGATGGTTCCCGAACAATTACTGAAGGAACGGCGCTGAACAAATCTTTAAGTAAGAATGTTTTCAAACGTACTGGCGATATAAGTCAAATCAATGTTTCGATAGATAAAACGCTTTTAAGATGAAAAGATTCAGCACATACCTAATGGCAGTAGTAGTTTTATTCCTGACCTCGTGTCGTGAAGAAACCAAAGAAAAACAAGTAATTCAGCAAAAAACACAAAAAGTGACAGCAGAACATATTTTAGGTAATCCAGAATATCAGGCCATTTCATACGGAGGATATCGACATGCAGATCACGACATCGAACCTACACTTGTAGAACTGAAGGAAGATATGAGAATTATGGCGGCTATGGGCATTAAGGTCTTAAGAACCTATAAGGTTCATTTACCTCATGCCGCAAATGTTTTACAGGCTATTCATGAAATCAAATCTGAAGATCCCAATTTTGAAATGTACGTGATGTTGGGAGCGTGGATAGACTGTAAGAATGCTTGGACAGATTTAGAACCAGATCACGAACAGGAAAGTGAAAGCAATGCAACTGAAATAGCTGAAGTAGTAAGGTTGGCCAAGAAATATCCAGATATAGTAAAGGTTATTGCTGTTGGCAACGAAGCCATGGTCAAATGGGCAGCCAGTTACTATGTACAGCCTTGGGTAATTTTAAAATGGGTAAATCATTTACAGGGCTTAAAATCCAAAGGTGAGTTGCCTCAAGATTTGTGGATTACCAGTTCAGATAATTTTGCCTCATGGGGTGGTGGAGATGCCGAATATCATGTTGAAGACTTGACCAAACTTATCAATTCCGTTGATTTTCTTTCCGTTCATACCTACCCTATGCACGACACCCATTATAACCCCAATTTCTGGGGCGTTTTGGAGGAAGAAGACGAATTATCAGACATCGAAAAGATTGACATGGCCATGAATAGGTCCAAGTCTTATGCTGAAAACCAATATAATAGCGTAGTCGCTTATATGAAAAGTTTAGGGGTTCATAAACCGGTCCATATTGGGGAAACTGGTTGGGCGAGTTTCTCCAATGGTTTTTACGGAGACGGAGGATCCAAGGCGACCGATGAGTATAAAGAAGCCCTTTTCTATAACAAAATAAGGGATTGGACCAACGCTAAAGGTATTTCTTGTTTTTATTTCGAAGCATTTGACGAACCTTGGAAAGGCGGTGAAAACCCCGGGGACTCAGAAAAGCACTTTGGATTGTTCACGGTAGAGGGAGAAGCAAAGTACGTGTTATGGGACATGGTTGATAGAGGAGTATTTGATGGGTTGACTAGAGGAGGTAATCTGATTTCCAAAACGTTTTCTGGCAATAAGGAAGAGCTGATGAAGAAAGTAATGGTACCGCCGACCAAAGGTCTTACGTTGACCAATCATTAACCAAAAATGAAAAGATTCAAAAAAACGATAGCTTTTATTTTACCATTGATTATGGTCGCTACCTCATGCAAAAAAGCGGAAGATTTGTTCGTTGAAGTTTACGAAACTTCCGCTGCTGGCAATAAAATGAAAAAGCTTGAAGTATTTGAAAAGACAGGTCCTTTTACCAAGATTGAGATTTTTCCTGAAAAGACCTTTCAAAGGATTACCGGATTCGGAGGTTCATTCACCGAATCGTCTTCCTATCTTTTGAATAAGCTTAGCGCCGAGCAAAGAAAAAAAATTATTGACGCTTATTTTGGCCCTGAGGGCGCACAATACTCCTTGACCCGTACCCATATCAACTCATGTGATTTTTCATTGGGCAACTACTCTTATGCTCCAGTTGAAGGAGATATGGCCTTGGAACATTTTTCCATCGATGAAGATCGGGAGGATCTTATTCCTTTTATTAAGGAGGCTATGGCTAGTTCTATAGATGGGTTTAAGATTATTTCTTCACCTTGGACCGCTCCTCCATGGATGAAGGACAACAATAGTTTTATGGGAGGAAAACTATTGCCTGAATATTACGATACTTGGGCAAAATTCTTTTCAAAGTATATAGATGCATATAACGAAGAGGGAATTGATATTTGGGGAGTAACTGTAGAGAATGAGCCATTGGGCAATGACAACAATTGGGAGAGCATGCATTTTTCACCGGAAGAAATGACACATTTTGTCCAAAACCATTTGGGACCTACATTGGAAAAAGAAGGAAAAGGAAGCATCAAAATACTCGGCTATGACCAAAACAGGGAACATTTGAATGAATGGGTAGACACGATGTACGCTTCCGAAGAGACTGCAAGATATTATGCCGGTACGGCAATTCATTGGTACGCTAGC
>CAZLYS010000495.1:0-216 GCA_964563415.1 uncultured Halomicronema sp. | reverse complement strand
GCAATATGCGCACCAAAAAGCCCCGGATAAACACTTGATTCAATCGGAGGCCTGTGTTGACGCCGAGGTACCTAAGTGGAAAGACGATGAATGGTATTGGTCTAAGGAAGCTACGGATTGGGGTTGGGATTGGGCACCGGAAGAGGATAAAAAATATCACCCAAAATATGTGCCTGTTTACCGTTACGCCCGTGATATCATCGGTTGTCTTAATAA
>CAZLYS010000494.1:0-4456 GCA_964563415.1 uncultured Halomicronema sp. | reverse complement strand
GTCCGATTCCCCAATCACCAGAAACGGGCATCGTCATGTTGGCTGACTCGTGCGAGGCGGCCCTGCGATCGCTCAAAGAGGCTTCTCCTTCTGAAGCCTTGGCCATGGTTAACCGCATTCTCAAAGCCCGCTGGCGTGATGGTCAACTGGTCGACTCAGGCTTAAACCGAGAGCATATGAGCATCATTGCCCAAGTCTTTGTGCAGGTCTGGCAACAATACAACCACAAACGCATTGCCTATCCCAAAAGCGTGCTGAATCCGATCGCTAGTCGTTCGTAGCAAGGGGCTGAATAGCTGTCACATACCTGCTTGAATGGTCTAAGTTACTTAGCTTGGCGAACCAGACAGCCAAAAAGTTAAGTCCTTGCAATCTTGCTGGTCGGTTGTTAGCAATTTGATCCACACTTGGTGGATGGCAGTCTACCCCAGTCCAAAGGAGATATTGTAACGATGCCGAAGGCCAAAGCGCTGGGAAATACATTCTTAAAATCAGAGCCTATTCCCTCTAGTGACTTAAGAGATAAAGAAAAAATCTATGTGCCTGAGGGTCACGAGTTTTATATCTACCGCTACGCACCTGATCGCAATCAGCACGTATTTATGGAATTGGCCTCCCCTTTGACAACGCGGGATGGGGTGACCAAAATACAAAAAGTCTATGGCTATGACCCCCATATTGAGATTGAGGGAGAAAAGTCCACAGGGGGTGGCGGTGCTGGGCTGCCCCTCGACACCACCAAACTGATCAAGTTGCAGGTGCCGTACTTCCAGCAAATTAATAACGACACCCAATTCTTTGGCTCGGGATGGCGCCAGTGCAATACCACCAGTAACTGCATGCTGGCCGATTACCTGTTGCAGGGTGCCCTCACTAAAGCCGCCAAGCAAAAGGGCTACCGAGAGCCTGAATCGGCTTTTATGCGGATCGTAGCCAAGTATGGTGACACCATTGACCATACAGCTCAAACTAAAGCCCTGAAAGAAATTGGCATTAACTCCTATTTCAGCCGTTCCATTTCTTCTAAGGACGTGATGTTGTCCCTCAGCTATGGCATCCCCATGGTGGTGGGAGTCGCTTACAAAAGTAGTGGTCATATTGTGGTCATTGTGGGGCACGACCCAGTGAGGCGTCGGTATCTTGTACATGACCCCTTTGGGATTCGCTATGGAGCAAGTGACAGTTACGATGTCAATGCCCATGCGGCCTTTGATGCGTATTCTTATGGCACGATGCAGCGCATCTTTTGGGATATGGGCAATGAAGCTGGTTGGGGGCGAATCGTCACCAGTGTGAATGGCAAACCGACCGGCCTGCCAACTGGGTTGTAAAGCCGACGAGCAATGAGCACGGCAGATCATGACGCTTACATCGCGCCATGACTGAGTTTCTGGATTCCAAAAAAATCCGGAGAAGTCGTGGTGTCTATGTCACGACGGCCCGGGAACAGCGTATGCTTACTGGTCGGGAGTCGTGAAGACCGAGGCGATCGCGGGGCGTGAGCTGACCCCATTCTTTCCCTTACAGCCACTGCCCTTAGCCACGAGTCAATTTCCCATTTGCAATACCTATGGAGCCTCCGGCGATGATGTTTGACGAACTAGACACCTCCATTGAAGATATCCGGGCGCGAGAGATTCTAGATTCACGCGCTCGCCCCACGATTGAGGCGGAGGTTTATCTGGCCGGTGGTGCCGCTGGGCTGGCCCAAGTGCCAAGTGGGGCTTCGACAGGCACGTTTGAAGCCCACGAACTCCGAGATGACGACCCCAGTCGCTATGGCGGCAAGGGCGTGCTCAAAGCAGTGGAAAATGTGGAGGAAGCGATCGCCCCTGAACTCATCGGGGTGAATGCACTAGAACAGGCCGTCGTGGACACCATCATGATGGAAATTGATGGCACTGAGAACAAATCGAAAGTCGGAGCCAATGCGATCCTCGCGGTCTCTCTCGCAAATGCTAAAGCCGCCGCGGCAGCGGTGGGCCTGCCCCTCTATCGTTACCTGGGTGGCCCCTTGGCTAATCTTTTGCCCGTCCCTTTGATGAACGTTGTCAACGGAGGCGCCCACGCTGACAATAATGTCGACATTCAGGAATTTATGATTGTGCCCATTGGCGCTCCGACCTTTAGCGAAGCCTTGCGCTGGGGAGCTGAGGTATTCGCCAGCCTGAGTAAGGTACTCAAAGGTAAGGGCTTGCTAACAGGCGTGGGGGATGAGGGCGGCTTTGCCCCTAACCTGGGTTCTAATCAGGAAGCACTGGAGCTGCTGATTCAAGCGATCGAGCAAGCGGGCTATCAGCCTGGAGAACAAGTAGCACTGGCTCTAGATGTTGCTGCCAGTGAATTTTACACAGACGGCCAGTACACCTACGACGGCGCCACCCACTCACCGGCAACGCTGATTGACTACCTCACCGACCTGACGCAAAAATTTCCCATCGTCTCCATTGAAGACGGGCTGCATGAAGAAGATTGGGGGAACTGGGCTGCCCTGACCCAAAAGTTAGGCACCAAAACTCAATTAGTCGGTGATGATTTGTTCGTCACCAATCCCACCCGTTTGCAAAAAGGCATTGCCGAAGGGATGGGGAATTCCATTCTGATCAAACTCAATCAGATTGGGAGCTTGACGGAAACCTTGGAGACCATTGACCTCGCCACCCGCAACGGGTTTACGTCGGTGATTAGTCACCGCTCTGGCGAAACTGAAGACACCACGATCGCTGATCTAGCCGTTGCGACTCGGGCCGGCCAAATTAAAACGGGTTCTCTCAGCCGTAGTGAGCGGATCGCTAAATATAACCGCCTGCTGCGCATTGAGGATGAACTGGGTGAGCAAGCGATTTACGCCGGGACCATTGGCATGGGGCCAAAATTCGGTTAGGGTTCAAACTGGTCTAAGGAAAATATCCCCCGTGAATTCACCGGTTATGCTAGTAGCATCCCTGGTTGTTTGTGGGGGTTACTCATGTTCCAAAAACGCTTTTTCAACAGTCGGCAACGCGCTCGTCTCGGCGCTCTACTCGCGACCATTACCGCCTTAACGACAACAGGGGCTACTCTACCAACCACACAGCCACAGGCTTTACAGTCGATGCACCTGGCCGACATCAACATTCGGGTGCCGGTCGTGATTCCGGGCTATCCAGTCATTATCGTGCCGCGCGATCGTCACATTCGGCGAGACGTCACCGTGCGGTTCATTGCTCAGGGAGACGATTGGGCCAGCATTTATTTAGACGGGCGGTTGCTATTTCGCGCCAATAACACCCGTCGCGATCACACTGTGACCCTAGAACCAGGGGCTTACTACTTAGAAGTCACCGGAGTCACCAGTTTTGATCGGTGGGATTCCGGTTATTTAGATGTGGGACGCAACGACACCAACGTGATCGTTGTGCGCTATGGCCCCACCTCCGGCGTGCGGGTAGCGGGGGATCCTTACACTTGGCTACCTGATTAGTCAGACAACTTCGTTCTTTGCAGATCCAGCCATCACTATTAGGATTGCTAGTGCCGTCGTGCCCAAGTCAGGAGCTACCATAGCCAACAGGCGTTGGGTGCTCGAACGCGACGCCGTGGGCATTTCACCAAGTTGGCATGCAAATCCTTTCCGTCACGCTCAAAAACTTCAAAACTCATCAAGACAAGCACTTCACCTTTGCGCCAGGGACGAATGCCATTTGCGGCGAGAACGGAGCTGGCAAAACTAGCATTTTGGAAGCGATCGCCTGGACGCTGTTTAACTATGTGGGGGATTATTCCAAAGACGACCTGATTCGCAACGGCAGCGGTAGTGCTGAGGTGACAGTGGAGTTCATCTCGAATTACGACGGGCGAACATACACCGTGCAGCGCCATACGAATAAGGGCTATACGATTTTTGACCCCCAGCTGAACGAGCGTTTGCCCTATACCCGCATCAAGGATGAGGTCCTGCCTTGGCTGCGCGATCATCTGGGCGTTTCTCCCGGCACCGATTTGGGGGAACTCTTTGCGCGCACTGTGGGTGTCCCGCAGGGTACCTTCACCGCTGACTTTTTGCAGTCTGCCGAAAATCGCAAGACCGTTTTTGACAAAGTGCTCAAGGTCGAAGAGTACAAAACGGTTTATAAAGACTTGAACAGTCTGCGCCGGTTGGCCGAAGCCAAAGTCACCGCTGTGGAAACCGAGATGGCCGGATATGATGAGCAACTCGCTGGTTGGGAAGCCCTGCAAGTGCATCATCAACAAGTCAGCGCTGAAATCGTTCACAGCGAGACCCAAATTAAAACCCTAGATACCCAACTGGCAACGTTGCAACAAGAGCGAGATGCGCTCAAAGCTCAGGCCGATCAGGTACAGCAATTGCACACGCAGCGCCAGCAAGTTCAAGCCCAATTAGACGGCCAACAGCAGGCGATCGCCCTGCTCACCCAAACCTTCAATCAGGCTCAAGCAGCAGCGAAAATTTGCA